>NZ_JARVST010000009.1:0-260186 GCF_030209055.1 Pseudomonas sp. lyk4-TYG-107 | reverse complement strand
GCTGTAAGAGCGAAACCATAGGAGGCCGTTACCGCAGCAACGGATATACACCCAATCCCCCCAAAAAACCCAGATCAAAAGATCGTCCGAACGCGGCCCGAGCCTTCGTCAGCTCCTACACTGGTATTTACGGCTTATCCCAAAAGCCCAGACAACCACCAAAAAAGGAGTCTGCCCCCATGCCCGATAGAAAATGCGACTGCCCCAACTGCAAATGCACCATCAAAGAAGGCGACCACTCTTACGCCGTACACGGCAAACACTATTGCTGTGAAGCCTGCGCTCACCACCACAAGGGCGGTGAAGAGTGTTCAAGCAAAGGCTGCCATTGCGCCCACCCCAAATAACCGCGCGCAAAAAAAGTGGAGCCTAATCAGGCTCCACTTGCAGTTTCAGGCTTTCATCATCCAGCCGTTCGGTATGGCGCACCGTGCCTTGCAGTCGTCGCCCGTCAACCCTGACCACCACGGTTTTCGCCTGGTCGAGGTCTTCCGGTAACGGCGCCGGCACACGCAGGGCGAAGCTATCCGGGTCGTCTTCGACAGCCTCAAGACCCACCCGACAGTCCAAGCTTTTGGTGATACGTCCGAACAGGGTGTCCAGTCCGTAATCCAGATGCGCCGGGCTGAAGATGCTGGTCATTGTGTACGCCCCCAAAGAGTCCCCATCGCCTGACGAGAGTCTAGCCCGCCGGTCGCCATGTGACATTTTCCACGCCGAATTTCTCCGCCATCGGTTTGCTGGTCTTTTGCACTTTTTCCCGGCCGAAACGCGGGATGCGACCCACACCGGCATCGCAGCTTGCCCAGTGCCACGCCTCGGCGTTGTCCATTCTGTCCGAGCGGATAATGAACGACTTGGGCGTGCCGTGAAGGGTGTAATCGATGACAAACAGTTTTGCGTTGTTCATAAAGCCCGTAATCCTCCCTGTGGTATTAGAAGGATCGCGGCGCGTCGGGAAAATTCACTCGGATTGTCCGACGGTATCTATCGTTGTCGACGCTGTGACCGACTGGTTACCATGCGCCTTCCGCCAACCCCAATGAATGCTCGCCATGGCCCTCGCCGCACCCCCCGATCTCACGGATACCGATGTGCCGGTGCAACCGCTGGCGCGCACTTATCCGCGTGGTTTGTTCATCGAGCCGCACGAGCATGTCTGGGGGCAGTTGCTGTATGCGATGAGCGGAGTGATGTGGGTCGAGACCCCGCATGAGGCACTGGTGGTGCCGCCGCAGCGCGCGGTGTGGTTGCCACCCGGGGTGCCCCATGGAATTCGTGTGGTGTCGGACTTGCAAATGCGCAATATCTACCTGCGCCCGGTGCTGGCGGCAACGCTGGATCCGACAGTGCAGGTGATTGAAGTCGGAGGGCTGTTGCGCGAGTTGATCGTCGGGCTGGTGGAGCAGGGCGATAGCGGTGAGCCGGCCTATTACGACGCGTTGGTCGGGCTGGCGTTGCTGGAGCTCAAGCGTGCCCGGCGCTCGCAATTGAAGATCCCGCTGCCGGACGATTCCGACCGGCGCCTGATGAATTTGTGCCAGGCGGTGATGGCGGCACCGTCGCTGGACATTCCGTTCGAACAGCACGCGGAAAACGCCGGGGCCAGCGTGCGCACGCTGGCGCGGCTGTTCAAGGACAGCCTCGGCATGGGCTTCGCTGAATGGCGGCGGCAGGTCCAGTTGGCGACGGCGGTGACGGAGTTGATTCAGGGCGTGCCGGTGAGCGCGATCGCTCGCGAGCTGGGGTATTCGCCGAGCAGTTTCAGTGACATGTTCCGCCGCGAGCTGGGTGTGGCGCCTTCGCAATTCTCCACGGGCTGAACACAATCCTGTGGGAGCTGGCTTGCCAGCGATGGCTTCGGCACATTCAACGTCTTCATGGCAGACAAGTCGCTATCGCTGGCAAGCCAGCTCCCACAGGGTTTTGTGGTGACTTTCCAAGAGTTGGCCGAAATTCAGAAGTCCTTGGCCGACGCCTCTGCCCATCTTTCCCTAGACTCTGCCCATTCCTTCAACGCGGCGGAGTTTCCTTCATGAACTACCTGATTTCGCTGGCCATCGGTCTGGGTGTCGGCCTGCTCTATGGCGCACTGGATTTTCGTTCCCCGGCACCTCCGGCCATCGCGCTGGTGGGGCTGCTGGGCATGCTCGCGGGTGAGCAGCTGTGGCCGATGGGCCGGCAACTGGTCGCCGGTTGGCTGTCCTGAATTCCTTTTCCCTTTGATGGATGTCCTCATGAAAGCACTGCAATTCGATAAAACCGGCGATCTGTCTTCCCTGCATTTCGTCGACGTACCGACCCCGGTGCCCGGCGCTGATGAAGTGCTGGTCGAGATCAAGGCGGCCGGTCTGAACCCCAGCGATGTGAAGAACGTGCTCGGGCGATTTCCGTACACCACGTTGCCACGGATTCCCGGGCGCGATTTCGCCGGTGTCGTGGTCGAGGGGCCGCAGGCGTTGCTCGGTCAGGAAGTCTGGGGCACCGGGCGCGAGCTGGGCTTTTTCGCCGATGGCTCGCACGCGCAGTTCGTCAAACTGCCGGCTAATGGCGTGGCGCACAAACCGTCGCACTTGAGTTTCGCCCAGGCGGCCAGCCTCGGCGTGCCGTACACCACGGCGTGGGATGCGCTGGAGCGTAGCTTGGTGACGGCTGAAACCCGTTTGCTGGTGATCGGTGGCGGCGCGGTGGCCACGGCGGCGTTGGCTCTGGCCAAGGTGCGCGGCGCGCAGATACTGGCAGCGGCGCGGCGGCCGGAGCAGGTCAAGGAGTTGCAGGCGCAGGGCTTCCAGACGATTCAGCTGGATAAACCCGAAGACCTCGGCGCGCAGGTCAACGCGGTGTACAGCGGTGGCGCTGACGTGATCTTCGACACCACCGGCTTCTGGCTGCCGGCCTCGGTGGCGGCACTAGCAGCGTTCGGCCGCATCGCGATCATCGCCGCACCGGTCGACGGCCATGTGCAGTTGCCGGCGCTGGCGTTGTACCGCAAGGGCGGTTCGGTGGTCGGGATCAACTCGCTGTTGTACGGCGTGCAAGCCTGTGCGGCGATGCTCGAGCAGTTTGGGCGGTTCTTTGATGAGGATCTGTTGCCGTTGCCGCAGGGGTTGGTGCAGGTGCCATTGGCGGAGGGGTTGCAGCGCTATGCAGAGGTGAATCAGGGCAGTGGCGACAAGGTCATCCTGATTCCCTGATCTTCCAGACACCGCATAGCCTGTGGGAGCTGGCTTGCCAGCGATAGCGGTAGAACAGTCGATGGAGATGTTGACTGAACTGATGCCATCGCTGGCAAGCCAGCTCCCACAGGGTTCTTTGTTGGGCTCAGGATTGCGGGACGCCGTTTTCCCACGCCGACCAGTTTTTCAGAATGTCCTGCACCAGCGGGTTGCCGGCACGATAGAGGTTTTCCAGCGCCGGCACGAACCCGCCCTGATCGGCGTATTTCAGCAGATTATCCACTTCACTGCCGCCCGGTGCCGGCCGATCAAAGTCAGAGCCGGCACGCACCACGGCCAGACGCTGCACATCCACCAGACCTTCGCGACTGGCACGCAGCAGCGCTTCATAGGTGGAGTTGTCTTCCTGTTGTGTGGTGCAGTATTCACCCTTGTTATCGGTCAGCAGTTTGGTCCAGACCTCGGCGCGTTCGCTCAGGCGTGTACCGGAGAACCAGGTGTTGCCCGCCAGCGTGTCGCAGCGCGTAACCACTGGCGGCTGGTTGGCCGGGGCCGAGGGGTATTTCCGGCGCCACGCCGCCGACTCCTTGCTCTCGCTCAGTTCGACCTTGTGGCTCAGGGCGAAGGCTTTGGCCTGCAGTGTCGGGTTGAGTTCGAAGACTTCGGTCTTGTAGTCCAGCGGCGGTTTTTCGTTCGGACCCTTGGTGTTGATGCCCAGGTAGCCAGTCGGCCAGCTCGCCGGCACATCGCGCGAATCCAGCTCCCATTGCGTGCCGAATTCCACCAGGTAATGCGCCCACGCCGCAGTGCCGATGGTCCCGTGTTTCGGGCTGATGCCGGCGATCCCGGCGATCAGAAACCAGCTTTTGCGCAGGTCGAATTTCGGCGACAGCGCCAGTGCCAGGGTCGAGGCGGCGGCATTGGTCTGGCCCATGCCGGTGGTCAGCAGGCACACCTGTTGCGCGTTGCAGCGGATGGTCGGGTACTCGGCGGACAGGCCCGGTACGCGGACTTCCTGCTTGAGATCGAGGCGCTCGATCCAGTGCTGTGCCTCGGGGGCGAACATGGTGATCAGTACGACTTTCGGCTGGATCGGCGCTTCAGCCGCCCACGCCGTGGAAGAGAGCAGGGCCGCAGCGGCCAGGGTCAGACGCGTCATTGCTTGCATGAGAATCTCCTGATTTCAGAACTGGTAGCCGATGCCGGCGTAGTAACCCCAACCGTTGGAGCGCGCGCGGAAATTGCCGTCGCCGAAGTTCAGCTCGCTGCCGTCCTCCCAGTTGCCGCCGTTATGGAAATAACGGCCGACCAGGGTGAAGCGCAAGTGGGTGAACGAGTACAGCAGCACGTTGGTCGCCACCGTGGCATTGGCGGTGCGTGCCGGGTTGTCCTTGTGAATGTCCGAGCCGAAGTCGAAGTTGGTGAAACCGATGTAGGTCAGCGATGCGCCGTTGCTGAATTTGTCGATGGGCACGATGTACTTGAGCTGCGCGCGGTAGCCGTCCCATGAATACTCATTGCTCGCGCCGTAGTTTTCCCACTGGTAGCGCCCGTACAGGTTGGCCGACAGGTTGACCCGCGAATGGGTGTCGATGTCGGTGCCGAAGCCGCTGTACAGGGTGTTGGCGCGGTTCTCCTTGCGGCTCCCGTGATCGTAGATCCAGTCGAACGCCACGTACCATTCCTTGAACGGGCCGATGGCCAGGCTGCGGCCGGCGAGGTAGTCGATGGAGATGCGCGGCTCGTGTTCCATGAACACCGGTGAGCCGTGATCCCACACGCCTTTGTCGTGGCTGTTGCCGATGTTGAAGATCTTCGGAATGTCGACGTAGCCGTACAGCTCGAACGGACCCTTGCGCCCGAAGTACTCGTATTCCAGATAAATGTCGTCGGCCGGTTGCGGCCCGAAGCTGATGTCCTTGCTGCCGATCAGCGTCAGGTCCTGGTTGTACCAGTCCGACAGATACGCGCCTTTTTTCGGCGGGGCAGCTTCCGGGCTGAGGGCTTCGCCCTGAGCGGATTCGTCGGGCAGCGCCAGTTGCGCCAATGCGCTGTGGCTGAGAACTCCGGTAACGCCGGTCAGTAGCAGGGAAACAGCAAACGTGCGCGCAAACGGGGCGCGAAGAAGGGAAGCAGCGTGCATTCAAAGTCCTTTTTTGCGGATCGAGGCCCGGGTTCTGCGGGTCTGTACGGTTTTGTTACGAAAAAGCCGTTATAGGCAGGTCGCAAACGTTTGCACAAGGCGTACCAGTTTCTTTTAAACGCTGAAATTCTCCTGTGGGAGCGGGCTTGCTCGCGAAGGCGTCGGGTCAGCTGACACATCCTTCACAGATACACCGCTTTCGCGAGCAAGCCCGCTCCCACAGGTTTAGTCAGGTGTCGCCAAACCCAGTGTTTATTGGCCGAAATCCGCGTTCTAGACGGTTCTAGTATTAAAGTATTAACACCATTTAATCAGTGCCCCATCGCGGGGCGTCTACTAGCTTGTCAGCCAAGACGCGGTTTTGTGATGACCGTCGCAGTCTTGATTCGCGTGTGGAATAAGCACGTTTCCCACGCCTTCAAGGAAGAATTTGGCCACGACAAGGAGTAGCCCGTGGAAGCAAGGTTTGGTGTCGCCCTCGTTTCGCGTTTTTCCCCACTTTCCCTTGCTGTGCACCTGAGCGTTGCCGGACTGTTGTTCGGCGGCGTCAGCGCACCGGCACTGGCTACATGCTCCACGGCGGGTTCCACAGTGACCTGTACCGGCGTGCCGAGTCTGCCGCTGTTTCTCAACAATTTCGCCAGCGCCACCAACGGCCTGACGGTCAACGTCAACTCCGGGGCGCAGATGAACGCGACGCTCGGCGGCCATGTGATGGACCTGACCGGGGTCAACATCAGCCTGAACAACTCCGGGACGATCGACCCGGCGCTGCTCGGGCTGGTCTCGGTGTTGAGCGGCGGTGCCTTCATCGGTACGGGCGCAACCAGTACGGTCAGCGTGCTCAACAATGCCAGCGGGATCATTCGCGGTACCGGCATGTTGCTCGGGCTCAACCTGACCAGCGTTGACGGCCTGGGCATCGCGGTGAACAACGCTGCGGCCGGCACTACCAGCATCACCAACAATGGCACCATCACCTCGACCGGACTCTCGGTCGGCGGCATCACCTTGGCCGACACCCCGGTGGTCGGTGTGTACGGCGGCTCGCAGGTCAACATGACCAACAGCAGCACCGGCGTGATCAACGGCCGGATCGCCTTCGAGACCTCGACGGCGGGCAACACCTTCACCAACGCCGGTGCGATCACCGGCGGCGTGTCGATGGGTGCGAGCAGCACCAACACCTTTACGGCGGTGACGGGCTCTTCGGTGCAGGTCGGTGACGGCGTGCAGGTCAGCGTCGGCCTCGGCGGACTGATCGGCATCAACCTGACCTTCGCCCCGACTGGCACTGTCGATGGCGGCGCGGGCGGTACCAACAGCCTGATCCTGCAAAACCCGGCCGGTGTCGGCGGCGGCACCACCGGGGTCGGCACGGCGTCGAGCGCCACTTACGTCAACTTCAACAACCTGACCATCAACAGCGGCACCTGGACCTTGCAAGGGCCACTGGTCAGCGGCGCGACCACGCTCAATGGCGGTGTCGCCCAGTTCAACAACAACGCCACGTTCGGCAGCGGGGTACTGACCTCCAACGGCGGGATCCTCCAGGCCAGCAACGCCGGGTTGAACCTCAGCAACCTGATCTCCCTCGGCGCCGGTGGCGTGACCGTGCAGGGCACCAACGCCACCACCCTGAGTGGGGTGATTTCCGGCAGCGGCGGCCTGAGCAAAGTCGGTTCCGGGCAACTGAGCCTCAGCGCTGCCAACACCTATCTGGGCAACACCACACTCAACGGCGGCACCGTGCAACTGGGCAACAACCTGGCGCTGAGCACCGGTACCGTCAACGTCACCGGCGCGACCACCTTGAGCGCGCCCGGCACGATCAACCTGAACAATGCGATCAGCCTCGGCGGCACATTGACGGCCGGCGGCTCCGGCGCTCTGACCCTCGGCGGCTTGATCACAGGCAGCAGCGGTTTGACCAAGACCGGCACCGGCAGCCTGACCCTCAGTGGCGCCAACAGCGGCTATACCGGCACTACCACTTTGAGCGCCGGCAGCCTGCTGGTGACCAACAACAATTCACTGGGCAGCGGTGCGCTGAACACCGCCGCTGGCACCAGCCTCGACAGCACCGCCAACGTCACGCTGGCCAACAACATCGCCATGACAGGCGCGCTCAACGTGCTCGGCAGCAATGCCCTGACCCTGGGCGGCGTCCTGTCCGGTACTGGCGGGATTACCAAATCCGGTACCGCCAGCCTGACCCTGACGGGGAACAATACCAACGCCGGCAACACGCTTCTCAACGCCGGCAGCCTGTTCCTCGGCAGCAACACCGCACTGGGGACTGGCGCGTTGAACGCCGCGGCCGGCACCACGCTGGATGCGACCACGGCGGTGACCCTGGCCAACGCTGTCGCGCTGGCGGCGGATCTGACCATTGGCGGCACCCAGGCACTGGGCCTGAGCGGGGTCGTCAGCGGCGCCGGCAATCTGATCAAGAACGGCACTGCGAGCCTCAGCCTCAGCGGCAATAACACTTTCTCCGGCGGCACCGCGCTCAACGCCGGTAACCTGATTGTCGGCAGCAACACCGCATTGGGCACTGGCGCATTGACCACGGCGGCGGGCACCACGCTTGATGCCAGCACCGCGGTGGCGCTGACCAACGCGGTCAGCCTCGGCGGCAACCTGAACATCGGCGGCAGCGCCAACCTGACCCTCGGCGGTATCGTCAGCGGCAGCGGCGGGCTGACCAAGAACGGCGCGGCCAATCTGATTCTCAATGGCGCCAATACTTTCCTCGGTGCCGTCGCGTTGAACGCCGGCACCATTACGGCCGGCGCGAATGCGGCGCTCGGCAGCGGCAACATCACCGTCGGCGGCGTGGCGACGCTCGACAGCAATGCGGTGGTGACACTGAACAACAACGTCATTCTCAATAACAGTCTGGGGATTGGCGGCAGCAACGCGCTGACCCTCGGTGGCGGGATCAGCGGTACCAGCCAACTGGTGAAAAACGGCGCCGCCAATCTCACCCTCAACGGCAGCAATACCTACAGCGGCGGCACCACCCTGAATGCCGGCAGCCTGACCGTCGGCAACGGTGCGGCACTGGGCACCGGCGCCTTGTCGGTGGAAGGCGCGGGCACCCTCAACAGCAGTTCCGCCGTGACCCTGAACAACAACGTGATTCTCAATGCCAACCTCACCGCAGGCGGCGCCAACGCACTGACCCTCGGCGGGGTAATCAGTGGCGCGAACGGCCTGATCAAGACCGGCGCATCGAGCCTGACCCTGACCGGCAACAACACCTACACCGGCACCACGGCGTTGAATGCCGGTTCGCTGGTGGTCGGCTCCAACACCGCTCTGGGTACGGGCGCACTGAACGCGTCGAACGGCACCACGCTGGATGCAAGCACGGCGGCGACCCTGGCCAACAACGTCAACCTCGGCGGCACGCTGACCGTCGGCGGCAGCAATGCGCTGATCCTCGGCGGGGTGGTCGCCGGCATCGGTGGGCTGACCAAGAACGGCGCGGCCGACCTGACCCTCAACGGCGCCAACACCTATTTCGGCAACACTGCACTGAACACCGGCAAGCTGATTGTCGGCAGCAACACCGCGCTGGGCGTCGGTACGCTGAATGCGGCGGCCAATACCACGCTGGACGCCAACACCGCCGTCAGCCTGAACAACGCAGTGGGCCTGGCGGGAGCCTTGAATATCGGTGGCACGGCAGATCTGACCTTGACCGGTCTGGTCAGCGGCGCCGGCAGTCTGGTGAAAGACGGCGCGGCCAATCTGATTCTCAATGCGGCCAACAACTACCTCGGCGGCACCACGTTGAACGCCGGTACGCTGACCGTCGGCAACAGTTCGGCGCTGGGTTCCGGCGCTTTGACTGTCGCGGGTGCTGCCACACTGGATAGCAATTCGCCGCTGGTCAGCCTCAATAACGGCGTCGCTCTCAACGCTGCATTGACTGTCGGCGGCACACAGAATCTCACCCTTGGCGGCGTCACCAGCGGCACCGGCCAGTTGATCAAGGACGGCGCGGCCAACCTGACGCTCAACGGCAACAACACCTTCAGCGGCGGCACCACCCTCAACGCCGGTACCCTGACCTTGGGCAATGCCAACGGTCTGGGTAGTGGTGGCTTGACCGTCGGCGGCGCGGCGACTCTCGATAACAGCGCCTCGTTCGGCATCGGCAACGCGATCACCCTCAACGCCGGGCTGACGGTGGCCGGCAATAACGACCTGAGCCTCAACGGCATCATCGACGGCGCCGGCAGCCTGACCAAAAACGGCCTGTCGGACCTGACTCTGGCCGGCAACAACACCTTTACCGGCGCCGTGAACATCGTCTCCGGCAGCGTCACTACCCTCAACACCAACGCACTGGGCAACACTTCTGGCGTCAACATCAGTGCCGGTGCCGGCCTGAATCTCGGTAGCGATGCCAGCCTCGGCGCGCTGACCGGCAGCGGCAGTGTGCAACTGACTGGCAGCAACACGTTGACCGTCGGTGGCGGCAACGTCACCAGCACCTTTGATGGTGATCTCAGTGGCAGCGGTGGCCTGACCAAAGTCGGCACCGGCACCTTGAACCTCACTGGCATCAACGGCATTACCGGCAATACCGCGATCGATGGCGGTATCGTGAACCTGAGCGGTTCGCTGGGCAGTGCACAGGTCAACGTCAACACCGGCGGTACCCTGACCGGTACCGGCTCGGCGCTTGGCACAGTGAACATTAATAGCGGGGGCCATCTGGCGCTGTCATCGGGCAATACCTTGTCAGCCAGTGGCCTGACCCTCGGTGCCGGTAGCAACGTGGATGTGGCGCTGGGGACTCCGTCGACCAGTTCGCTGATGAACATCGGCGGCAACCTTACCCTTGACGGCAATCTCAACGTCAGCGATGCCGGCGGTTTCGGCGTCGGTGTGTATCGCCTGTTCAACTACACCGGTGCCCTGACTAATCTCGGTCTGGACGTCGCCAGCGTGCCGGTCGGCTATGGCCTTGGCGATCTGGTGGTGCAGACCGGCGTGGGCAATCAGATCAATATTCAAGTGTCGGCACCGAACAGCAACATCCGTTACTGGGACGGCAGCCAGACCATCGCCAACGGCGTGGTCGATGGCGGCAGCGGCACGTGGAATGCTGTCGGCACCAACTGGACCGATGCCAATGGTCTGGTCAACCAGCCATGGGCCGGTGACTTCGCGGTATTCCAGGGTGCTGCGGGCACTGTGACGGTGAACGGCACGCAAGCGTTCACCGGCATGCAATTCCTCACCGACGGCTACAACCTGGTCAACGGCGCGGCGGGGCAACTGACCGCAGTCAACGGCACTGGCGGTACCACAGCGCTGCGGGTTGATCCGGGCGTTACTGCGACCATCGGCGTGAATATCAACGGCAGCGGCATCCTCAATAAACTCGACGCCGGTACCCTGGTGCTCAATGGCGCCAACACCTACAGCGGCGGCACGCAGCTGGACGGTGGCAAGATCATTGTCGGCAGCAACACCGCGCTGGGCAGCGGCACACTGACCGCCAACGCCGGCACACAACTGGACAGCAACACTGCGGTGACCCTCGGCAACGCTGCGACGCTAAACGGCAATCTGACCGTGGTCGGCAGCAATGCGCTGACCCTCAACGGCGTGATCGGTGGCACCGGTGGCCTGATCAAGAATGGCGCGGCCAACCTGACCCTCGGCGGCAACAACGCCTTCCTCGGGCCGGTGGCGCTGAACGCTGGCGGATTGGTTCTGGCGTCGAACTCGGCGCTGGGTTCCGGCACGTTGAACGCGGCGGGCGGCAGCACGCTGGATGCGAGCACGGCGATTTCGGTGAACAACGCGGTGAATCTGGCCGGTAACCTCGGCATCGGTGGCACAGCGGATCTGACTTTGGCCGGTACGGTCAACGGCGCCGGCAGTCTGAGCAAAAACGGCGCGGCCAATCTGACCCTCAGCGGCAATAACAACTTCCTCGGCGGCACTACCCTGAACGCCGGCACCCTGACCGCCGGTAGCAACTCAGCACTCGGCCTGGGCAACCTGACCGTGGCCGGCGCTTCGGCGCTGGACAGCAGCGCAGCAGTGAGTCTGGGCAACAACGTGGTGCTCAACGCCAATCTGAGCAACACCGGCAGCAGCGACGTCGCGCTCAGCGGCGTGGTCAGCGGCACCGGCGGTCTGATCAAGAACGGCGCGTCCAACCTGACCCTCAACGGCATTAACACTTACAGCGGCGGCACCACACTGAACGCCGGCACCGTGACCCTTGGCACCTCTGCGGGCCTGGGCTCCGGCGCGGTAACCGTGGCGGGTGCGTCGACCCTCGACACCACCGCGCCGCTGGTGCTGGCCAACAACGTCAACGTCAATGCCAACCTGAGCGTGGCTGGCAACAACAACCTGACGCTCGGTGGCGTGATCGCCGGGGCGGGCACCCTGACCAAGAATGGTCTGGCCGACCTGACGCTATCCGGCAACAACACCTTCAGCGGCACCTTTGATGTGCAATCGGGCAGCCTCACGACACTGGGCAACTCGGCACTGGGCAGCAATGCCGGGGTCAACCTCGGCGCTGCGGCAACTCTCAATCTCGGCGGCTCCGGCAGCCTCGCCAGTCTGACCGGTAGCGGCACCGCACTGATCGGTGGCGGCAACACCCTGAGCATCGGCGGCAACAACGCCAGCAGCCTTTTCGCCGGTGTCCTCACCGGAACCGGCGAATTGAGCAAGCTCGGCACCGGAACGCTGACCCTGACCGGCCTCAACAGCCTGACCGGCAACACCACGGTCAACGCCGGCACCTTGAACGTCAGCGGCTCGCTGGACAGCGCCAGCGTACTGGTCAACAGCGGCGGCACCCTGACCGGCGGCGGCTCGCTCGGCGGTGCGGTGACCGTGGCCGACGGCGGTCATCTGGCCGGCGCCACCGGCAGCACCCTGTCGGTGAACTCGCTGGTGTTCAACGCCAACTCCAATTTCGATGTCGGACTGGGCACGCCGGTTTCCGGTGGCGGCAATGCGCTGGTGAATGTCGGCGGCAACCTGACCCTCGACGGCACCCTCAACGTCAGCGACATCGGCGGTTTCGGCAGTGGTGTGTACCGGTTGATCAACTACACCGGCGGCCTGACCGACAACGGCATGCTGATCGGCACGGTGCCGGGCAGCGTCACCCCGGGCGATCTGACCCTGCAAACCGCGCTGGCCAACCAGATCAACCTGCTGGTCACCGCCCCGGGCGTCACCGTGCAGTTCTGGGACGGCAACCAACTCGTCGCCAACGGCTCGGTCGATGGCGGCAGCGGCACCTGGGGCACCGGCACCACCAACTGGACCGACGTCAACGGCACCACCAATCAGGCCTGGACCAACAACTTCGCGGTGTTTCAGGGAACGGCGGGCACGGTCACCGTGAACGGCGCACAAACCATCACCGGCATGCAGTTCGTCACCGATGGCTACAGCCTGCAGGACGGCACCGCGGGTTCGCTGAATCTGGTCAACGGTTCGTTGGGTAACGCCACGGTGCGAGTCGATCCGAACGCCACCGCGACCGTTGGCGTGGCACTCAACGGCAGCGGCACCCTCGGCAAATACGACACCGGCACGCTGGTGCTCAACGCCGCCAACGGCTACACCGGCGGCACCGCGCTCAATGGCGGCAAGATCGTCGTGGGCAACAACGCAGCGCTCGGCAGCGGTGTGTTGACCGCTGCCGACGGCACCGCGCTGGACAGCAACGCGGCCGTCACGCTGGGCAACGATGTGGTGGTGAACGGTGGCCTGACTGTCGCTGGCAGTAACGCCTTGACCCTCGACGGTGTAGTCAGTGGGGCGGGCAGCTTGATCAAGTCTGGCGCTTCGAGCCTGACCCTCAACGGCAGCAACACCTACAGCGGTGGTACTCAGCTCGCTGGCGGTACGCTGGTGCTGGGCAACAACAGCGCAATCAGCAGCGGTGCACTGAGCGTGACCGGCAACGCCAGCCTCGACAGCACCTCGGCGCTGCAACTGGCCAACGCGATCAATCTGGGGTCGCAACTGACCCTGGCCGGCAACCAGAACACCACGCTGCTCGGCGCCATCACCGGCACAGGCAGTCTGGTGAAAAACGGCAGCGCTGACCTCGTGCTTAGCGGCGCCAACACCTACAGCGGCGGCACCACGCTGAACGCTGGCACTACCACTGGCGACACCAGCAGCCTGCAAGGCGCCATCGTCAACAACGCGGCGCTGACCTTCGCGCAGAACGCCGACGGCAGCTACACCGGCAACCTCACCGGCGCCGGCACGCTGAACAAAACCGGCACCGGCCAATTGCTCCTGACCGGCAACAACACCTTCACCGGTGACACTTCGGTGCAGGCCGGCAACCTGATCGTCAACGGCGTGCTCAACAGCGCCAACGTCAACGTCGCCAGCGGCGCGCAAATCGGTGGCAGCGGACAACTGGGCGGCAACGTGCAACTGGCCAGCGGTGCGACGCTGACCGGTGGCGGCACGGCTACACCGTTGTCGGTCGGCTCGCTGGCGCTGTCCTCGGGCACCAACCTGGACTTCAGCCTCGGCTCGGCCGCCAGCTCCACCACGGTGGTCAACGTCGCCGGTAACCTGACCCTCGACGGCACGCTGAACATCAGCAACGCCGGCGGTTTCGGCACCGGGGTCTATCAACTGTTCCGCTACGGTGGCAGCCTGACCGACAACGGTCTGGTCTACGGCAGCCTGCCGGTGTCGGCGGCCAACCTGACCCTGCAAACCGCGATCGCCAATCAGGTCAACCTGCTGGTGCAGGGCAGTCCGGGTGAAGTGCAGTTCTGGAACGGCGGCACCACCAATCCTGACGGCAGTATCGGTGGCGGCAGTGGCGTGTGGGGCCCGGGCACCAACTGGACCGATCCGAGCGGCACGCAGGCGCTGGCGTCCAATGGTCAGTTCGCGGTGTTCGGTGGCCAGGCAGGTACCGTCACTGTGCAGGGCAATCAGAACTTCACTGGCCTGCAGTTCCTCTCCGCAGGTTACAGCCTGGTGCCGGGGGCTGGCGGTACGCTGACACCGGTCAACGGTGCCGACGGCAGCCTGGCGCCGGTGCGGGTCAATTCCGGGGCCAGTGCTGAAATCGACGTGCCGCTGATCGGCACCGGCGGTATCGAGAAACTCGATTCCGGCACCCTTGTACTGACTGGCGCCAACACCTACAGCGGTGGCACCACCGTCAGTGGCGGTACGCTGATCGGTAACACCACGAGCCTGCAAGGCAACATCACCGACAACGCCACACTGGTGTTCCAGCAAAACACCGATGGCCGGTTCAACGGTGTGCTCAACGGCACCGGCGCGCTGTTCAAACGCGGCGTGAGTCGCCTGTTGATGGTCGGCAATCAACCGTTCAGCGGTACGGTTTCCGTCGATCAAGGCCTGCTGCAAGTCGGCAGCCGTGCGGCCCGGGCTTCGTTGGGCGCACAAGTCACGGTCGCCAACGGCGCAGGCCTGAGCGGTAACGGCAGCGTCGGTTCGGTGGTCAACCACGGTGTGGTGGCTTCCGGTGGCGCTGACGGCACCTTGAGCGTGGCCGGCAACCTGACCAACAGCAGCGATGGTGTACTGGCGCTGACCGTCAGCTCGCCAACCGCCACGCCACTGGCGGTGGGTGGTACGGCGGCATTGGGCGGCGGTCTGGTGGTCAACAGCCTGGCGCCGTTCACCGGCAATACCACTTACTCGCTGATCACCGCGGGCGGTGGTGTGACTGGCACCTTCAGTGCCGCCGATCTGCCGCAGTACGCGTTCCTCGACAGCTCGCTGGTCTACGGTGCCGATTCGGTGACCCTGGCCGTGAGCCGCAACGGCAACTCGTTCGCCGACGTCGCTGCCACGGGCAACCAGCGCGGCACCGCCACGGCACTGTCCAATAACGGTGCGGCCGGTGCGGCGTTGCAGAACCAGATCGTCAACCTCAGCGTGGCCGGTGCACGCAATGCGTTCGACAGCCTCTCCGGGGAAATCCACGCCAGCACCGCCAGCGCCATGCTGGAAGACTCGCGCTTCATCCGTGAGGCGGTCAATGACCGCATGCGCCAGCCGTCGTGCAGCGCTGCGGATGATCCACGCAAAACTCTGGCACCGAGCGACACGCAACTGAGCAGCAACGGCTGCCACGGGGAAATGGTCGGCTGGATCCGGGCTATCGGTGCCTGGGGCGACATGGGCGGCGACAGCAACACGGCAAAAGTTGATCGCAACCTCGGCGGTTTCATGCTCGGCACCGACAAGGCCCTGGATGACACCTGGCGTGCCGGGATGGCGGCCGGCTACACCCGCAGCAATCTCAACGCGCATGATCGCAACTCCGATGCCAAGGTCGACAGCTACCACCTCGCCGGTTATCTGAACTCGCAATTCGATGCACTGGCGGTGCGCCTCGGCGCGGCTTACAGCTGGCACAGCATCGAGACCAAACGCGATGTCAGCGTCGGTACTTACAACGATCGCCTGAAGGCCGATTACGACGCGCGCAGTGCGCAGGTGTTCGGTGAGGTGGGTTACGCGATCAGCGCAGCAGGCGTTGCCATCGAACCGTTCGCAGGGCTGGCCTACGTCAACTACGACAGCGACACCGGCAAGGAAAAAGGTGGAGTGGGGCGCCTGAAGGCCGACGCCGATCAGGACATCACCTACTCGACCCTCGGTGTGCGTGTCGGCAAATTGGTGACCCTGGCCAACGGCAGCCAACTGACGCCACGCGCGGCCATCGGCTGGCGGCATGCCTACGGCGACACCAAACCTGACGCCGACCTGACCTTCATCGACGGCGGCGCCTCGTTCAGCACCCAGGGCGTACCCATCGCCAAGGACAGCGCATTGCTCGAAGCCGGCATCGACTTCCAGGTCACCCCGACCGGCAAGCTGGGCATCGGCTACTCAGGCCAGGTGTCGAGCGACAACAACGACAGCGCGTTCAACATCAGCTTCAGTCAAAGCTTCTGAATCATGGTCGAAGTACTTTAGCCGCCCGAAAGGGCGGTTTTTTTTGGGAGGCAGGATAGAGCGGCTTTATATGTCCGGCGATGAAGTGGCGGTGAGCGCTCGATAGCTTTCGCGAGCAGGCTCACTCCCACATTTGCTCTCTGTCACCCACCGACTCTGTGTCCACTGGAGATCCCGTGTGGGAGCGAGCCTGCTCGCGAAGAGGCCCGGACAGTCAGCGCAAAAATCAGCCGGCCCGCGCTCTGCTAGAATCCGCCCCATCAATTGCCAGAGACTCTCCCATGAGCGAGCCGATTCGCCTGACCCAATACAGCCACGGTGCCGGTTGTGGCTGCAAGATTTCCCCGCAGGTGCTGGAAGTGATTCTGGCCGGCAGCGGTGCGCAGAACCTTGACCCGAAACTGTGGGTCGGCAATGCCTCGCGTGATGACGCGGCGGTGTACGAGATCGACGCCGAGCGCGGTGTGGTGTCGACCACCGACTTCTTCATGCCGATTGTCGACGATCCGTTCGACTTCGGCCGTATCGCCGCGACCAACGCGATCAGCGACATCTATGCGATGGGCGGCGATCCGTTGATGGCGATTGCGATCCTCGGCTGGCCGGTGAATGTGCTGGCGCCGGAAGTGGCGCGGGAAGTGATTCGCGGCGGGCGCGCGGTGTGTGACGCCGCCGGCATTCCGCTAGCCGGTGGGCATTCGATCGATGCGCCGGAGCCGATTTTCGGCCTGGCCGTGACCGGTCTGGTGGAAAAGCGCCACATGAAGCGCAACGACACCGCCACCGCCGGTTGCCTGCTGTACCTGACCAAGCCGTTGGGCATCGGCATCCTCACCACCGCCGAGAAAAAGGGCAAATTACGCCCCGGCGATATTGGTGTGGCCCGCGACTGGATGTGCACCCTGAACAAGCCCGGCAGCCGCTTCGGCAAACTGGCCGGCGTCACCGCGATGACCGACGTTACCGGTTTCGGCCTGCTCGGGCATCTGGTGGAAATGGCCGACGGCAGCCACCTGACCGCGCGCATCGGCTACAACCATGTGCCGCGTCTGGACAGCGTCGAGTACTACCTCGAACAGGGCTGTGTGCCCGGTGGCACCTTGCGCAACTTTGACAGCTATTCGAGCAAGCTCGGCCGTCTGCAGGAGTTGCACAAGCGCGTGCTGTGCGACCCGCAGACCAGCGGCGGTCTGTTGATTGCAGTTACACCGGAAGGCAACGCCGAATTCCTCGCCGTGGCTGCCGAACTGGGCCTGAACCTGGCGCCGATCGGCGAGCTGGTCGAGCGACAGACCCACGCAGTCGAGGTGAACTGATGTCACGCGACTGCACCGATTACCGCGATATTTTCCTCAACGACCGGCCGATGATGGATGCCCGTGCGCCGATCGAGTTTGCCCACGGCGCGTTTCCCGGCGTGGTCAACCTGCCGCTGATGAACGACCGCGAGCGCGAGCAGGTGGGGACTTGCTACAAGCAGCATGGACAACAAGCCGCCATCGCCCTGGGTGAGCGGCTGGTTTCTGCCGACGTGCGAGAGCAGCGCATTCAGGGCTGGGTCGAGTTTGCCCGGGCACACCCCGACGGCTACCTATATTGCTTTCGCGGCGGCCTGCGTTCGCAGATCGTCCAGCAATGGATCAAGGAAGAGGGCGGGATCGATTACCCGCGTGTCGGCGGTGGCTATAAGGCGATGCGTACGTTCCTGCTGGAGACGATCGATCAGGCCGTGGCCGAGTGCGATATGGTGCTGCTGGGCGGCATGACCGGCACCGGCAAGACCGAACTGTTGGTGCAGTTGAGTAATGGTCTGGATCTGGAAGGCCACGCCAATCATCGGGGCTCGAGTTTCGGCAAGCGCGCCACCGGCCAACCGACCAACATCGATTTTGAAAACCGTCTGGCCGTTGATGTGCTGAAAAAACGCGCCGGCGGAATCCAGCAGTTTGTGCTGGAAGACGAGAGCCGGGTAGTCGGCAGTTGTGCCTTGCCATTGCCGCTGTACCGAGGCATGCAAGTGGCGCCGATGGTCTGGCTCGAAGACAGCCTGGAGCAGCGGGTCGAGCGGATTCTGCAGGATTACGTGATCAACCTGCACGCTGAGTTTGTCGCGGTGCATGGCGAGCAGGGCTTTGCGCTGTATGCCGAGCGGTTGATTGCGAGTTTGAACAATATCCAGCGCCGGCTGGGCGGCGAACGCCATCAGCGGATGTTCCTGCAGATGGAAGAGGCCCTGGCCGAGCAGGCGCGCAGCGGTTCGGTCGAGGCGTTCCGTGACTGGATCAGCGTGTTGCTGCGCGAATATTACGACCCGATGTATGCGTTCCAGCGTGAGAAGAAGGGCGGGCGGATTGAATTTGCCGGGGAGCGCGGGGCGGTGCTTGAGTATCTGCGTGAGCGGGTGAATCAGCGGGTTTGAGGGTGTTGTTGCGGGCCTCTTCGCGAGCAAGCCCGCTCCCACATTGGGTCTCCACTGGGCAGAAATTTCTGCCTGACGCAGATCCCCTGTGGGAGCGGGCTTGCTCGCGAAAGGGCCGGTACAGGCAGCGCAAAACTCAAGTCGGACAGGTCGCCTTGCCGTTATCCAGCCCCTGCTTGTAGCTGTGGCTCTGCAAACTGGCCTTGCCGTTGTGCCAGGTCAGGGTCAGCACGTACAGCGAATCGAAATCGCCCGACGCCCAGTCATCGGTGATGGTCTGCTTCTCGCCGACGGCCTTGCCGGCAACCTTGTTGATCAGCTCCGGCAAATAGCCGTGCGACCAGGCAGTGTAGATCGTCGCGTTGTGGTACTTGTCCTCAATCAGTTCGCGCGCCAGATCACTGGTGTCGTTGGCGGAGAACTCGATGTTCACCGGCAGGCCGAGCTTGATCGCGGCGGGGCTGATGGTCATCAACGGACGGATGTAGCTGTAGGAGTTGTCCAGTTCGCCTTCCTCGACATTGCGCGTCGGGTTGGCGGCGAACACGTAATCGGCCTTGCCGAATTTTTCCGGCAGCAGGGTCGACAGCTCGATCGCCCGGTTCAGACCCTGACAGTTGAGCTGGCCGAGACCGCCCTCGGGTTTTTCCGCGTGGCGCAGGAAGATCAGCGTCTGCGTACCGTCCACCGGTTGCGCGCGAATCTGGCTCGATTCGAGCGACAAGGTCAGCGCACTGACCGCCAGCAGGGAGGGCAGGGCCACGCAGGCGCGATGTTTGAAGCGTTTGGCGAAACTCATGAGGTTCGTCATTGAATATAGGATTCTTCAGCAAATTCGGTTGGGGCTGACCAACCCTTACACCGCGGGCTCCCAGCACCGGGTGTTGTCCATGTCGTGTCGTACTTCCCTTGCAAAGACATAGCTCAGAGTCCACTGAGGCCGCTTGGTTCGATCCTGGCTTCTGCACACTAGCTGCAGAATGTTACGGTTCCTGGATTATGATCAGCGCTTCCCATGTGACTGGATGTTTCCCATGACCGATCTGTCCGCGTTCCCCATCACCCAGAAATGGCCGGCGCAGTACCCCGACTGGATTCAACTCTATTCCCTGCCGACCCCCAACGGCGTCAAGGTCTCGATCATGCTCGAAGAGATCGGCCTGCCCTACGAGCCGCACCGTGTGGGCTTCGATACCCAGGATCAGCTGTCCCCCGAGTTCCTGTCGCTGAACCCCAACAACAAGATCCCGGCGATCCTCGATCCCCACGGCCCGCAAGACCAGCCGCTGCCGCTGTTCGAGTCCGGCGCGATCCTGATCTACCTCGCCGACAAGAGCGGCCAGTTGCTGGCGCAGGAAGGCGCGCTGCGTTACGAGACGATTCAGTGGCTGATGTTCCAGATGGGCGGTATCGGCCCGATGTTTGGCCAGCTCGGTTTCTTCAACAAATTCGCCGGCAAGGACTACGAGGACAAGCGTCCGCGTGACCGCTATGTCGAGGAGAGCAGACGCCTGCTCAACGTGCTCGACAAACGCCTGGAAGGTCGCGACTGGATCATGGGCGAGCGCTACACCATCGCCGACATCGCCACGTTTCCGTGGGTGCGTAACCTGATCGGGTTCTATGAGGCGGGGGATCTAGTGGGCATCAGCAACTTCCCGAACGTGACCCGGGTGCTGGAGCGCTTTCTGGCTCGCCCGGCTGTGGTGCTCGGGTTGACCATTCCTTCCTGACCTTCACCCGACCCTGTGGGAGCTGGCTTGCCAGCGATGAAGCCGGCACAGTCAATATCTATGTTGCCTGACCCACCGCTATCGCTGGCAAGCCAGCTCCCACAGGTAATCGGATTGTTCCGAGGATTATTGCACCCCCGGTAATGCTGTCTTGATTGATCCAGGTTTGTACCTGCGCCCACCGAAGGCATAAGCTTCGCCCCCTACGACTTTCGTCTCATCTTCCGATTTCAGGAAAGCCCCATGTCCAGCCAGTTCCCCGAAGCACGTCCCCGCCGTCTGCGCCGCAATGCGAGCCTGCGCAGCCTGTTCCAGGAAACCGAGTTCAGCCTGAATGATCTGGTGCTGCCGATTTTCGTCGAAGAAGAGATCGACGACTTCGTGCCGATCAAGAGCATGCCGGGGGTGATGCGTATTCCCGAGCGCAAGCTGGCCAGTGAAATCGAGCGTTATGCCCGTGCCGGGATCAAGTCGGTAATGACCTTTGGCGTTTCCCATCACCTGGACGCCAACGGCAGCGACACCTGGCGCGAAGAGGGACTGGTCTCGCGCATGTCGCGGATTGCCAAGGACGCGGTGCCGGAAATGATCGTGATGTCCGACACCTGCTTCTGCGAATACACCGATCACGGCCACTGCGGCGTGATGCACAACCACGAAGTCGACAACGACCAGACCCTGATCAACCTTGGTAAACAGGCGGTGGCCGCGGCGCGTGCCGGTGCTGACGTGATCGCCCCGTCGGCGGCGATGGACGGCCAGGTGCGGGCGATTCGCCAGGCGCTGGACGCCGCCGGTTTCACCCAGATTCCGATCATGGCCTACTCGACCAAATTCGCCTCGGCGCTGTACGGCCCGTTCCGCGAGGCCGGCGGCAGCGCGCTGAAGGGTGATCGCAAAAGCTATCAGATGAACCCGATGAACCGCCGCGAAGCCCTGCGCGAATCGCTGCTCGACGAGCAGGAAGGCGCCGATGCGCTGATGGTCAAGCCGGCCGGTGCGTACCTCGACATCATCCGCGACATCCGTGAAGCCTCGAACCTGCCGCTGTCGGCGTATCAGGTCAGCGGCGAGTACGCGATGATCAAGTTCGGCGCGCAGGCCGGTGCAATCGACGAGGGGCGCGTGGTGCGCGAAAGCCTGGGCGCGATCAAGCGCGCGGGGGCGGATCTGATCTTCACCTACTTTGCGATGGATCTGGCGCTGGCCGGGATCTGACGCCCAACATTTAGCCCCTGTGGGAGCGAGCCTGCTCGCGAAAGCGGTCTTTCAGCAGACATCCATGTTGACTGACACGACGCATTCGCGAGCAGGCTCGCTCCCACATTTGATTTGTACTGGGTCAGGGGCAGTTGAAGTAGGGTCGGATCCCGTGATCCCGAAAGTACCGCTCGATCACCTTCGGATCCGCGCTGTTATCGGCTATCGCCACATAGGTATCCGGGCGCAACAGGTAAAAACCGTTACGCCCCAATCCCGCCGTTTCAAACGCCGGCCGCCAGTCGAACACGTGCAGCGACAGATGGTGTTCGTTGCACCAGGCGATCATCTCGTCGCTGGTGTCGCCGTACACGTGCACCTGCCAGCAAGGCTGCCTTAGCGGTTCGTAGTTATCCCCCTCACCATCATGCGCCCACGGCAGGCGGTCACCACCGTGCACGTGGCCAGCTGTGCCCTGGCTCAGCGGCATGCCGCGGTAGTTGAGGGTGACCTGTGAGACGGTGCGAAACAGGAACTCACGGCTGGCCTCGAAGGTGGCCATTTTCGGGATCAGAAACGGGGCCAGGCGCGTGCGCAGCAGATCGGCGATGCGCCCCTCGGCGGTGACGAAAGTGAACACCTTGTCGGTGGTCGACACCAGCCGCCGGGCGAAGGCGATGCGCTCGGTTTCGTAAGTGTCGAGCAGCTTCGCCGTGGCGCTGCCGTTGAGCACGGCGGCGAGTTTCCAGGCCAGGTTGATCGCATCGCCGATGCCGGTGTTCATGCCCTGGCCACCGGCGGGGCTGTGCACGTGCGCGGCGTCGCCGAGGAGAAACGCCCGACCGCTGCGAAAGTGCTCGGCCACGCGGTGATGCACGCGGTAGGTGGAGAACCAGTTGACCTCGTCGATGTGCACTTTCAGGTGCTCGATGGCGCGGCTGCTGACGTCGGCAAATTGCAGGGTTTCGGCGCGGTCGGCACGTTCGTCACGCACGGTGCCGATCAGTCGGGCACGGCCTTCGCCGGCCAGTGGAAACACCGCAAGGAAGTCCGCTTCATCCAGATCCAGGTGCAGCTCACCGTTCATCGCCGGGCCGCTGGCCTGCACATCCGCGACGTAGAAAACCTGCTGATAGGTGCCACCCGGGAAACCGGTGTCGAGGGTTTTGCGCACCATCGAGCGGGCGCCGTCGGCACCTGCCAGATAGCACGCCTGACAGATTTCCTGCTGCCCGTCCGGCAAGCGCAAATGCGCGCTGAGGCCGTCGCCGGTTTCTTCGAAACTCTCAAGCTCGGTGTTGCGCTCAACCGTCACGTCATAGTCTTCGAGGCGTTCGAGCAGGAGCTGTTCGTGTTGGTCCTGGGGGAAGATTTCGATGAACGAGTAGGGCGTCAGGCCTTCGCCGATGCGCTGCAACGGCAACTGCGCGACCGGTTTGCCCTTGACCCAGAAATTCGCCGCCGCGACCTTGTGGCCGTTGCGCACCACGGTGTCGGCCAGGTCCAGCTGGCGGTACAACTCCAGCGTGCGCGCCTGCACCGCCAGTGCTCGTGATGTGGTGCCGGGCGCGGAGGTCTTGTCGATGATGCGCACGCGCACGCCCAGTTTGCTCAGCCACAGGGCCAGCACCAGACCGGTCGGGCCGGCACCGATGATCAGTACGTCGCTGCGGTTCATGGGCCTGTCCTCCGTTGGCTGTGGAGCAAGTATGGATCAGATGGAAAGGGTAGCCAGTGCGGGCCTCTTCGCGAGCAAGCCCGCTCCCACAGTCGAACGCATCCCAATGTGGGAGCGAGCCTGCTCGCGAAAAGGCCTTTTCAGGCACCCAAAAACCAAAAAGGCCCCACAGCGGTGAAGCTGCGGGGCCTTTTTCATTTTTGGCTGAGACTCTGTGGCGAGGGAGCTTGCTCCCGCTGGACTGCGCAGCAGTCCGCTTTGCTCACAACAGCGGGTTAGAAATCGATCGTGCCCGACAACTTCGCCACCCGCGGCTCACCTTGGGTCAGATAGCCGCCCTGCGCCGATTCCCAGTATTTCTTGTTCGCAAGGTTTTCGACGCCCAGGCGCAGGGTCACGTCTTTCTGCGAAACCTTGAAGGCGTAACGCGCACCCGCGTCGAAGCGATTCCAGGTTGGCAGGCTGAGGTTGTTGGCCGCGTCGGCGTACTGGCCGCCGGTGCGTAGCATCCGCGCATTCAGCGCCACGCCTTGCAGGCCCGGTACATCCCAGTCGGCGCCGGCGTTGAACTGGAAGCTCGGCACGCCGATGGCACGGTTGCCGTCGTTGGCGCCGTTCTGGGTGTTGCGCAGTTCGGTGTCCATCAGCGTCAGGCCGCTGATCAGGCGCAGGCCGTTGATCGGCTCGCCGAACACGTTCATCTCTACGCCTTTGTTGATCTGCTCGCCTTCACGCACGTAAGTGCAGGTGGCGGCGCTGTTGATTTCACAGTAGCCATCGCTCGGCTGTTCGATGCGATAGACGCCCAGGCTCGCGCCGTAAGTGCCCATGTCGACCTTGACCCCGGCCTCGGTCTGCTTGGAGCGCGCCGGTGCGTAGACTTCGTTGCCGTTGGTCACACGCAAGCCGCCGGCGCTGGTCGGCGAGGTCGGGCCTTGTGCCAGGCCTTCGATGTGGTTGGCGTAGAACGACACGTGCTCCCACGGCTTGAACACGATGCCGTAGACCGGCGTGGTGATCGATTCGTCGTAGCTCGACTTGCGGCTGCCGCTGCCGTAACTGGCGTAGTTGTAGCCTTGCACCACCAGTTGCTGACGACGCAGGCCGGCGGTGATCAGCAGGCGGTCGTCGAAGAATCCGAGGGTGTCGGAGAGCGCGAGGCTGCGGTTGAAGGTCTTGCCGACGATGCCCGGATCGCTGACGTCGCCGCCGGCAAAATTGCCGACCGGCGACGGCGTTTCCACCGGGTGGTAGATGTTGTTGGCGTACTTGGTCAGGTCGAAATCATAGGCGCTGCGTTGTTCGGCCCACAGACCGCTGAGGCCGAAGTTGAGTTTGTGGCTGACCGCGCCGGTGTTGAACTTGCCGTTCAGGCCGGCCATCAGGCTGGTGTTGTCCTCGTCGTGGGGGATGAACGAGCCGGTGGTGTAGGAGGCGCCGTTGTTGCCGACCAGCGTGGTCGAATTGTAGCGGCCGACTTCGCGGGTGTGCTTGGCGCCGCCGGCGACGTACGCGGTCCAGTTGTCGTTGAGGTCGTACTCGGCGCGGAGCATGCCGAAGGTGTCTTCGATGTCGGTGTAGCCCCACTTCGGCGCGTAATTGGTGTCGGCCGACGGCGCGTCCGGAATGTGCGTGGCGGTGCCGAGGTTGACCGAGTTGCGGCCACCGTTGACGCGTTCTTTCTGGTAGGCGAAGTCGCCGGAAATACGTAGCGCGTCACCACGATAGTCGAGGCCGATGCTGAACAGTTTCGAGCGCTGGTTTTCGTGATCGATGCCGGTGTCGCCTTCGCGCTGCGACAGGTTGATCCGCGCGCCGAAGCGGTTGTCTTCGCCGAATCGCTGGCCGATATCAAAGTGCTGACCGATGCGACCTTCGCTGTTGATATCGGTGGTGTAGCGGCGCAGCGGCTCGTCGCCGGCACGCTTGGGCTGCAGGTTGACGCCGCCACCGATGCCGGAGCCGGTCGGGGTCACGCCGTTGATGAAAGCGTTGGGGCCTTTGAACACTTCCACGCGCTCCAGAGCGTCGGTGGAAATGATCTGCCGGGGCAGCACGCCGTACAGGCCGTTATAGGAAATGTCGTCGCCGTTTAGCGGCAAGCCGCGGATCATGAACACCTGCGCCTGGTTGGAGAAGCCCGAGGCTTGACGCACCGAGGCATCGTTGAGCAGGACGTCGGCAACGTTTTCCGCTTGCTGGTCCTGAATCAGCTGTTCGGTGTACGACGCGGCGCTGAACGGCACGTCCATCATGTCCTGATTGCCGAGCACGCCGAGCTGACCACCACGGGCGACCTGACCACCGGCATAGACCGGGGGCAGGGCGTTGGGCGTCGGTGCCTGGGCGTTGATGTTGACGTTGTCGAGCACCAGCTCCTTGCCGTTTTCATCGGCAGCGTGAGCGGTGACAGTCAGGGAGCACAGCAGGGCGAGAAGCGTCGGGCGAAACGGGACGGCGAGTCGAGCTGAAACGGGCATGTCGATACCTGGAGGCGTACGGCCGGTGAGAAAATTAGAACGGCGCGGGGAACTCCTTGCGCAAATACGACTCCAGGTGCAAATGATAGGAGTTCGCAGTAACGTTTTGCAATCAGTTTATCTTGGTGAATTTCCCGATCTGAAAGGAAACCTGTAGTGAGGGGATTTATCCCCGATGGCGCGCGGAGCGGGCCGCTTTGATATTGGAGGGCTGCTGCGCAGTTCATCGGGGATAAATCCCCTCACCACAAGGTCACAGTCCTAGCCTGCGTGACGCCTTTGATCGTATGGTGAACCTGCCTCAATGCACGCCAAGGAGCGCCATGCACACCCCTCGATTACTCATTACCCTCGCCGCGCTGCTGGTGCTCGCCGGTTGCGCCGGCCAGCGCAGTCAGGAGCCTGTTCCGCGCGCACCCGCCGAAGTGAAAGCCGAAATAGTGCGGCTGATGCCGGCGAAAGTGCCCGACCGTCAAAGCTGGGCCACCGACATCTATGCCGCGTTCGCCGCACAAAACATCAGCCCGACCACGCAGAATCTGTGTTCGGTGCTGGCCGTGGCCGAGCAGGAATCGACCTTCCAGGCCGACCCCACGGTGCCGGGCCTGGGCAAGATCGCCCGCGACGAAATCGACCGTCGTGCCGCCAAAGTGCATATTCCCAGTCTGTTGGTCAGTGGCGCTCTGCAAGTGCGCTCCACCAACGGCAAGACCTACAGCGAACGCCTGAACGCGGCACGCAGTGAAAAAGAACTCAGCGCCATTTTTGACGACTTCATCGGCAGAGTGCCGATGGGCCGCACCTTGTTCGGCGGCTTCAACCCGGTACACACCGCCGGACCGATGCAGGTCAGCATCGAATTCGCCGAGCAGCACGCCAAGGAGTATCCGTATCCGGTAGACGGCACGATCCGCCACGAAGTGTTCACCCGCCGTGGCGGCATGTACTTCGGCATCGCGCATTTACTTGGCTACCCGGTGAGTTACCGCGAGCCGCTGTACCGCTTCGCCGACTTCAATGCCGGCTGGTACGCCAGCCGCAATGCCGCGTTCCAGAACGCCGTCAGCCGAGCTTCGGGCATCCCGCTGGCGCTGGATGGCGACTTGATTCGCTACGACTCGATCATGCCTGGCACCACCGAACTGGCGGTGCGCACCCTCGGCAAGTCGCTGGGCATGCGCAACCCGACCATTCGCGATCAACTGGAGAAGGGTAAGACCCTGGAATTCGAAGAAACCAAACTCTACCAGCGCGTGTTCGAACTGGCGGAGAAGGCTGAAGGCAATACCTTGCCACGCGCGGTGTTGCCGGGGATCGTTTTGCAGAGTCCGAAAATCACCCGCAAACTGACCACGGCGTGGTTCGCCAAACGCGTGGATGAGCGCTACAAGCGTTGCATGGCCAAGGCCGGTTGACGCCGGTTCAAAGCACTTTGACGGCTCGGCCAATCGCCTGAATCGGTCCGGTTGGTTTGCCGATCGGCGAGCCATTGGCGCCTTCCAGCGTCAGCTCGAACAGCTGATTCGGTTGCAGCGGCGGCAATTTGTCCAGCGGCACCGACAGCGTCTGCCCCGGTTTGACCAGCCCCAGCGACACCGGCCCTTGCCAGCCGTCAGCCTTGGTCCAGAACTCCAGCGCCTTGTCCGCCGGCACTTCGACCACGCCCAGCGGGATCAACTGGATTTCACGCGGATTGCTGGCCTGGATTACCCAGCCCGGTGCCTTGTCCTGCGGGGCGACCAGCACCACCAGATAATTCGGCTTCGGCGGGGTCTGGGTCTGGGTCAGCAGAATTGAACCCAGGACCAATGTCGCAGCCAGTCCGGCAGCGCTCAGCCCGCGCCACAGCGGCAGCAGATTCCACCACGAGGTGGTGGGCGTTTCAGGCGTCAGTCGCTCGACGCTGCGCTCGATTCGCGGCCACAGGAACGCCGACGGTTGCTGCGCTTCGGCATAGTCCGTCAGCTCCAGCAGCCGCCGTTCCCAGGCGTCCACCGCCGCGCGCAGATCCGGCTCATGCGGCAGACGTTTCTGCACCTCGATCCGCTGTTCAGCAGAGAGTGTGCCGAGCACGTATTCGCCGGCTAGTTCATCACGTTCCTGCGCCGATTCAGTGGTCATCCCATGCACTCCCGCAAAGCGTTGAGACTGCGTTTGATCCAGGCTTTGACCGTGCCCAGCGGCGTGCCCATCCGTTGGGAAATCTGCGCGTGGCTGTAGCCGTCGACATAGGCGTGGAGGATGCAGCTTCGGCGCTGCGGGTCGAGTTGTTCCAGACAACGATGGATCCGCGCCGAATGGCCCTGCACATCGAAGGCGTCCTCGTCAGGCTCGGCATCGTGTTCTTCGTTGAACGGCGTCTCCCGGCTTTGATCACGCAGCTGGTTCAACGCGAGATGCCGGGTCACGCTGAACATCCAGCCGCGCGCTGAACCGCGCGCCGGATCAAATTGCGCTGCAGCGTTCCAGATCTTGATGAACGCCTCATGCACGATGTCTTCGGCCAGCGCCGTGTCACGCACCAGCCGTTTGGCCACGCCGAGCAGGCGCGCGCCTTCCTGCACGTACAAATCGCGCAGGGCCGACTGCTCGCCGCGGGCACAGGCAGCGAGGCGGGCTTCGTAATCAAACACCGGTTCAGGCAAGGACATTGGGTGCAATCTAGCTCACATTCCGCAAACATCCAGACAACACAGTCTTCTACTGTGGGAGCGAGCCTTTGTGGTGAGGGGATTCATCCCCGACCGGCTGCACAGCAGCCGTAACCGTTGGTTGCGGTGAATGCCTGACTCCGCAGTTGCCGGATTTTGGGGCGCTTCGCGCCCCATCGGGGATGAATCCCCTCGCCACAAGTTCGCTCCCATAGGGACATCAAGGAACTAGTTCGCCGCCCAGAAAATGTAATCGGCCTGATACTTCACCACTTCCTGTTTGCCCTTGTTCGCTGCTGTGCATTCACTGCCCGGCGCCACGCCGCCCTTGAGCGCGACACGCTGGATGTAGCTCACGCCACTCATCGCGCCTTTGCCTTCAGCCGGGTTGGCCTTGACCAGTTGATAGGGCAGGTTGCCCGGGCTCGACGGGGCGACTGCCAGTTGCGTGCCGGTGACTTTCGAACCGTCCTTGGCCTGCCAGGTGGCGGGCGGGCCGAAGTAGGTGCCGACCTGCTTGCCGCTGCGATCATTGAGCACCGCTTTCGGGCCGACGAAGGTCCATTCGGTCTGCCCGGCGGCGTTGGGCTTGTCGCGGCATTCGTAAGTGATCTCGCCGACCCCGGTGGTTTCCATCGCGATCTTGTGGCCTTCCGGGACTTTGATCGCATCGGGATAGCTGCTTTGGGCGAAGGTTGTCGAGGACAGGGCGAGCAAACCGGTGAGGCCAATCAGTTGAGTGATGTTCATCAGTGTTATCTCCGAAAGGGGTAGACCGCTGACAGCCGAAGAGGGCTGTTACAGGGACTACCCGTGACGGAGGCGTTTGGATGCAGTGCCTGAAAAATATTGTTCAATTACCTGTGGACCTGTGGGAGCTGGCTTGCCAGCGATAGCGGTGTATCAGTGAAATGAGTGTCGACTGACACGACGCCATCGCTGGCAAGCCAGCTCCCACAGGGGGCTTCAGCAGGCTTGAGGCCGGAGGCTTTCAGCAGTTCCTGGGTGTAGGGGTGGGTTGGCGCAGCAAAAATCTCCCGCGACGAACCCTGTTCCACCACCTTGCCATCCTTGATCACCAGCAAGTCATGGGCCAGCGCATGCACCACTGCCAGGTCATGGCTGATGAACAGATAGGTCAGCCCATGCTTGAACTGCAGTTGCCGCAACAAGTCCACCACTTGTTTCTGCACCGTGCGATCCAGCGCCGAGGTTGGTTCGTCGAGCAGGATCAGCGCCGGCTGCAGCACCAGCGCGCGGGCGATGGAGATGCGCTGACGCTGGCCGCCGGAAAACTCGTGGGGGTAGCGATGACGGCTCTTGGGGTCGAGGCCGACTTCTTCGAGTACGCGAATCACTGCTGCTTCGCGCTCGGCCTCGGTGCCGATGCCGTGGGTCAGCAAGCCTTCGGCAATGATCTGCTGCACCGACATACGTGGGCTCAGGCTGCCGAACGGATCCTGGAACACCACCTGAATCTGTCGCCGCAAGGGGCGCATCAAGCGTTGATTGAGCAGGCTCAGCTGCTTGTTGCCGAAGCGGATATCGCCCTCGGATTCCACCAGCCGCAGGATCGCCTGACCCAGCGTCGATTTGCCCGAACCGGACTCGCCGACAATCCCCAGGGTCTTGCCGCGTTGCAGGCGGAAACTGACCCCGTCCACGGCTTTGATGTACGCCTGCGAACGACTCAACAGCGCCTTGGGCAGTGGAAACCAGACCTTCAGATCATCGACTTCCAGCAGGTTGTGCTGGTACGGGCTCGGCACCGGCGCACCGCTCGGTTCAGCTTCGATCAGCAAGCGGCTGTAAGGATGTTGTGGCGCGCGAAACAGCGTCTCGCAGTCAGCCTGTTCGACGATTTCGCCGTGGCGCATCACGCACACCCGTTGCGCGATGCGCCGCACCAGATTCAGATCGTGACTGATCAGCAGCATCGACATGCCGAGCCGCTGCTGCAACTCGATCAGCAGCTCGAGAATCTTCTGCTGCACGGTCACGTCCAGCGCCGTGGTCGGCTCATCGGCGATCAGCAGTTCCGGCTCATTGGCCAGCGCCATTGCAATCATCACCCGTTGCCGTTGACCGCCGGAGAGCTGATGTGGATAGGCCTTCAAGCGCTGCAACGGTTGGCGAATGCCCACCAGTTCGAGCAGTTCCAACGTGCGCTCACGGGCGGCGCGACCCTTGAGGCCCTTGTGAATCTCCAGCACTTCGCCGACCTGTCGTTCCACGCTGTGCAGGGGATTGAGCGAGGTCATCGGCTCCTGGAAAATCATCGCAATCCGGTTGCCGCGCAAACCGCGCATCTGCTGCTCGCTGGCATGCAGCAAGTTCACCCCGTTATAAGCAATCGAACCATTGCTGCTGACGGTTTTACCCGGCAACAGACGCAAAATCGAATGCGCCGTGACCGACTTGCCCGAACCGGACTCGCCGACCAGCGCCAGACACTCGCCACGACGAATGTCGAGGTTCAGACCGTGCACCACTTCCTGCCCGGCGAAGGCGACACGCAGGTCGCGGATTTCAATCAGGTTGTCGCTCATGTCAGCTCCTCGGATCAAGATCGTGGATCAAATGCATCACGGCAAGCCTCACCGATGAACACCAGCAACGACAGAATCAGCGCCAAGGCAAAAAATGCCGTCAGCCCCAGCCATGGCGCTTGCAGATTGCGCTTGGCCTGGCCGATCAGTTCGCCCAGCGAAGCGGTCCCGACGGGCATGCCGAAACCGAGGAAATCCAGCGCGGTGAGGGTGGCGATGGCGCCGGTCAGAATGAACGGCAAGTAGGTCAGGGTGGAGGTCATCGCGTTGGGCAGGATGTGCCGCAGCATCAGTTCGCTGTCGGTCAGCCCCAGCGCCCGCGCGGCTTTGACGTATTCCAGATTGCGTCCACGCAGAAACTCGGCGCGCACCACATCCACCAATGCCAGCCAGGAAAACAGCGCCATGATCCCCAGCAACCACCAGAAACTCGGCGAGACGAACCCGGACAAAATGATCAGCAGATACAGCACCGGCAGCCCCGACCAGATCTCCAGCACCCGTTGTCCAAGCAAATCGACCCAGCCGCCGTAATAACCCTGCAGCGCCCCGGCAACGATGCCGACCAGCGCACTGATGCCGGTGAGGATCAGCGCAAACAGAATCGAAATTCGTGTGCCGAAAATCACCCGCGCCAATACGTCCCGCGCCTGATCGTCGGTGCCCAGCCAATTGCTGGAAGAGGGTGGGCTGGGTGCCGGTTCAGTCAGGTCGTAATTGACCGTGTCGTAGCTGAACGGGATCGGCGGAAACAGCATCCAGCCGCCCTGATCCTCGATCAGCCCGTGCACATAAGCGCTGGCGTAATCCGGCTGGAACGGCAGTTCGCCGCCGAAATCGGTTTCCAGGTATTCGCTGAGGATCGGGAAGTACAAGGCGCCGTGGTAGCGGATCACCAACGGTTTGTCGTTGGCAATCAGTTCGCCGCCGAGGCAGATCAGGCACAGGCCAATGAACAGCCACAGCGACCAGCGTCCACGGCGGTTGGCCTTGAACTGCGCGACCCGGCGCTGACCCAAAGGAGAGAGTGTGGACATCAGGCAGTCCTCGCCGAGAAGTCGATACGCGGGTCGAGCAGGGTGTAACAGAGGTCACCGATCAGCTTGATCAGCAGGCCAAACAGGGTGAACAGAAACAGCGCGCCGAACACCACTGGGTAGTCACGCGACACCGCCGCCTCGTAACTCATGCGCCCGAGGCCGTCGAGGTTGAAGATGGTTTCGATCAGCAAGGAACCGGCGAAAAACACCTCGATCAGCGCCGAGGGCACCCCGGCCACCACCAGCAGCATCGCGTTGCGAAACACGTGGCCGTAGAGCACGCGGCGTTCGGTCAAACCCTTGGCCCGCGCGGTGATCACGTACTGGCGGCTGATCTCGTTGAGGAAGCTGTTTTTGGTGAGGATGGTCAGGGTGGCGAAACCGCCGATCACCAGTGATGTAACCGGCAACACCAGGTGCGAGAGGTAGTCGCCGATCTTGCCCAGGGTGCTGAGGCTGTCGAAGTTATCCGACACCAGCCCCTGCACCGGGAACCAATTGACGTAGCTGCCGCCGGCGAACACCACGATCAGCAGCATCGCAAACAGAAACGCCGGCATCGCGTAGCCAATGATGATCGCCGTGCTGCTCCAGACATCGAACGCGCTGCCGTTTCTGATCGCCTTGCGGATGCCCAGCGGGATTGAAATCAGGTAGGTGATCAGCGTTGCCCAAAGACCCAGGGATAGTGACACTGGCAGCTTCTGCATGATCAGATCGGTGACCTTGGCGCCGCGAAAGAAACTGCTGCCCAGATCCAGCTGTGCGTAGTTTTTCAGCATCAGCCACAGGCGTTCGTGCATCGGCTTGTCGAAGCCGTAGTGGTGTTTGATTTCTTCGATCAGCGCCGGGTCCAGCCCGCGACTGCTGCGCCCGGCACCGCCAATCGCGGCGACTTCGCCACCACCGCCCATGCCGTGCCCGCCGAAACCTTGCAGGCGGGCAATGGCTTGCTCCACCGGGCCGCCCGGTGCGGCCTGCACAATCACGAAGTTGACCACCAGAATGCACAGCAGCGTGGGGATGATCAGCAGCAAACGTCGACTCAGATAACGCAGCATGTCACTGACCCCCTGCGAGCTGGGTGTGCATCTGTTGCGTGGTCAACGGCTTGGCCGAGACCTCCCACCAGGTGTTGAGGCCTTCGTCGTACGCCGGTTGCACCGCCGGCATGCCGAAGCGGTTCTGATACACCGTCGGCGTGCCCTTGGAGTAGTAGTTGGGAATCATGTAGTAACCCCATTGCAGCACCCGGTCGAGGGCGCGGGCGTAATGCACCATGGCTTCGCGGCTGTTGGCCTGGACGAGACCGTCGATCAGTTGATCGACCGCCGGGTTGGCCAGCACCATCGAGTTCGAACTGCCGACTTGCGTGGCACTTTGTGAGGCATACAGGCTGTACAACTCGCGGCCGGGAGAGACGATCGGATCGCCACTGCGCGGGAAACTGGTGACGATCATGTCGTAGTCGCGGGCGTTGAGCCGATTGACGTATTGCGCCGAATCAATCCGCCGTAGATTGAGGGTGATGCCGATCTGCGCGAGGGTGCGTTTGAACGGCAGCAGCATGCGATCAAAACCACCCTGACCGTCGAGAAAGGTGAACTCCAGCGGCTCGCCGGCGGCGTTGACCAGTCGGCTGTGTTGCGGCGTCCAGCCCGCCTCGGCGAGCAGCTTCAAAGCTTGCAGTTGCTTGTCGCGGATGTAGCCGCTGCCGTCGGTTTTCGGTGCCTGATACACCGTGGTGAACACCTCGTCGGGAATCTGCCCGCGCAACGGTTCGAGGATCTTCAATTCCTCGGCGTCGGGCAGGGCGGTGGCGGCCATTTCACTCTTCGGCCAGAAGCTGTTCTGGCGCACGTAGAAGCCGCGCATCATCTGCTTGTTGGTCCATTCGAAATCCCACAGCAGGCTGATCGCCTGACGCACGCGGCGATCCTGAAAAATCGGGTTTTGCAGGTTGAACACGAAGCCTTGGGCGGCGGTGGGTTTTTCCGGAGCGAGGATCGCCTGCTGCAAGCGACCGTCACGCAGTGCCGGACTGTCGTAACCCACCACATAACCGGACGAGGAAAACTCGCGGTTGTAGTCGAAAGCCCCGGCCTGCAACAGCTGCCGGGCGACGTCGGTGTCACCGTAGAAATTCACCGTGAGCGTGTCGAAGTTGTACATCCCGCGACTGACCGGCAGGTCCTTGCCCCACCAGTCCGGGTCGCGCTGGAAACTGATGCTGCGTCCGGCATCGACCTTGCTCACGCGATACGGGCCGCTGCCCAGCGGGGGTTCGAAGCCGCCGCCGTTGGCGAAATCGCGAGTTTTCCACCAGTGTTCGGGCACCACGCGCAGGGTCGCCAGGTCCAGCGCCAGGGTGCGGTTGAGGTTGTTCTTGAAGGTGAAGCGAATCTGCTGCGGATTCTCGATCAGTACGTCCTGCACGTCGGCGTACTGCTGGCGATAACTGAGGCTGCCCTTGGTCATCAGCAGGTTGAAGGTGTAGCGCACGTCTTCGGCGGTGATCGGCGTGCCGTCGGCGAAGCGGGCCTCGGGGTTGAGGGTGAAGCGTACCCAAAGGCCTTCGGGATCGCGCTCCATCTGTTGCGCGACCAGACCGTAAACGGTGTAGGGCTCGTCGAGCGAACGGAACGCCAGTGGCGCATACACCCAGTCGTTGACCTGCACCACGGAAATGCCTTGATCGGCATACGGGGTGATGTAGTTGTACTGGCCGATTTCCATCGACGCACGGCTGAGCGAACCGCCCTTGGGCGCGTGCGGATCGACGAAATCGAAATGCTCGAAACCCGCCGGATACTTCGGCGCCTCGCCGTACACCGTCAGTGCGTAGCTGCCGGCGGCCAGTGCCGGCACGGCGGCGCAGAGCAAAGCGCCGCCGAGCAGCAGGCCTGCCATGTTGCGCATGAATCTCATGAAGTTTTTCCTCTAAGCCCGAAAACACACTGGCAACGCTGAAAACTGTGGGAGTGCCCTGTGGTGAGGGGATTTATCCCCGACCGGCTGCGAAGCAGCCGCAAACCCATTGCATGCGGTGATTCTGGTCATCCGCAGTTCAGGTTTTGGGGGCGCTTCGCACCCCATCGGGGATGAATCCCCTCACCACAAAAGCTCAGTCACACAAAGGATGTGTCCAGCCCTGGGGTCAGAAGTGATACGTCATGCGCGCAAACAGCGTGCGGCCCAGCGGGTCGGTGTAGCGCGGGTCATAGCCGCTCTGGAAGTTGTAGGCCTGGTTGGAGAACGGCGGGTTGCGGTCGAACATGTTCTTCATCCCCGCATCCACGTCCAGCACCTTGTTGAAGGTGTAGCCGGCCGACAGGTCCCACACCGAATACGACGCCACGCGCGCATGGGTATCGCGGTCGTAGTCGTTGTAGCCGGTGGTGAAGCGGTTGGTCAGCGACGCGCGTGCAGCGCCGAAGGTCCAGCTGCCGGTGAGGTTGTGCTTCCAGCGCGCGATCACCCCGTCCCCTTCGAAGTCGCCGACCTTGTCGGTGAACGGGCCTTTGATGGTGCTCTGGAAGTCGTACTCGTCCACGTAGGTGCCTTGCAGGCCCAGACCGAACTGGCCGTAAGGCGTGTTCGGGAAGCGGTAGTCCAGCGACACATCGACACCGTTGGTTTCGACGATGCCGAGGTTGGCGTTGCCGGTGACGATGTAGTTGAGCGTGCCGTCGGCGTTGCGCACGAAGCGATCCGGGTAGCTGCCGGCCTGATCGAACACGGTGGATTCAGGGAACGGCTGGATCTGGTTGGAAATGTGAATCCACCAGAAATCCAGCCCCACCGACAGGTTGCTGACCGGCTGATAGACGAAGCCCAGCGTCACGTTGCGCGCCTTCTCCGGGGCCAGATCTTCATTGCCGCCGATCTGATTGAGGAACTGCTGGCCGCAATCACGCCCGCCGTTGCCGCCCGGTTGCACCACGCCACCGGTACACAGCACCGGGTCGTTGTAGTAGCCCTGGGTGTAGGTGATGCTGCGCGGCGAATACAGCTCGTAGAGCGATGGCGCACGGAAGCCTTCGCTGTACGCGCCACGCACTACCAGCTCTTTGAGCGGCTGATAACGGAACGAGTATTTCGGGTTGGTGGTGCTGCCGAAGTCGCTGTATTTGTCGTGACGCACAGCGGCGGACAGTTCCAGGCTGTCGAGCACCGGCACGTTGATTTCGGCGTACGCGGCTTTCACGCTGCGGTCACCCTCGACGCTACCGGCCGGGTCGATGCCGAGGCTCTGAATGTCACCGGCAAACTGTTCGAAGTCCTGGTGGAATTTCTCTTTGCGGTACTCGCCGCCCAATGCCAGACCCGACGGTCCCGCACCGAACCAGTCACCGATCTCGCGGCTGATCCGCCCGTCGAAACCGGCCACGCGGCCGACGGCGGTGGAATAGGCGCCGTGATACATGGCCTGGTCGATGTACTGCTGACCGGCGGCCGATTGCGGGCCGAACGGGTTGAGCAGACCGCTGGCCAGGCCATCGATCATCGCCTGATCGCTGACATAACCGCTGGTGACGCTGGAGACGATTTTGTTCTGGTTGTACGAGGCGCCGACGTTGTAATCCCAACCGCCGACCAGACCGTCAAAACTCAGCAGAAAGCGCTGACTGGTGTTCTGGTCTTTCGATTCACGCGGGCCGGCAGCAGTCTCGCGCCAGTTGACATCGACCGGTTGCGTCGGGTCGAGGGCGAAACCAGTCGGGCCGGGCGTGATGCCGTTGCCGGGGTAGTAGGGCGACGACGAGTCCAGGCTCAAACCGGTGAGCGGGGCCGGGCCGACAGCGGTGGCGTTGTTGTTGCGCGACCAGAAGTATTCGAGGTTGACGTTGTGGTCATCCGCCAGCTTGCCGGTGGTCTTGCCGAAGAACGACGTTTTTTCGGTTTGCGGAATCAGGTCGATGTATTCGCGGGTGCTGAAGCGGCACAAGCCGTCACGCGCCACCAGGTTCGGCCCGTTGCAATTGCTGTTGGCCAACGGGTTGGTGGCGTTGCCGTTCTGGCTGTAGTTGCCGGGGAACGCGGTGCCGGAGGTCTGGTCCAGGCCACGGCCGGGCACATAATCGCGGGCAAAGGAGCGGTCGTTGGCGTCGAGGTTCTGCTGCTTGTTGTAGTTGAATACGCCGAGGACGTTGAAGCGGTCTTGCTCCAGATCGCCGTAGCCCCAACTGGCGCTCATGTCTTTGGTGGCACCGCCGCCGCTGTGGGTCGGGGTTTCGCCACCGAGGGTGAGCTGGCCGTCGGTCAGGGATTTTTTGGTGATGAAGTTGATCACGCCGCCGATGGCGTCGGTGCCGTACAAGGCTGATGCGCCGTCGCGCAGAACCTCCACGCGCTCGATCGCGGCAAACGGGATCATGTTCAGATCCACCGCGCCGCCGGCCGAGTTGGTGCCCGACAAGGCGTTGTTCGCCAGGCGTCGACCGTTGAGCAGCACCAGTGTCTTGTTCGCGCCGATGCCACGCATGTCGGCAAACGAAGCGCCACCGGTGGCAGCGCCGACCGAGCCGGCGCTGTTGTTGATCGACTGGCTGCCGGTGATCCGCTGCACCAGTTCGGCGGTGGTGGTCACGCCCTGTTTACGCAGCTCATCGGCCTTGAGAATGGTGATCGGCACCGCCGTTTCCGCATCGACCCGGCGAATCGCCGAACCCGTCACTTCCACCCGTTGCAGTTGCGTGGTCGGCGCCACCACCGCTGCCGCAGCGGGCACGGCGGTGTTGTCATCCTCGGCGGCTTGCACAGTCCCGGCGCCCATCCCCATGGCCACCAGATACAACGGGACAAAACGGTGACGAGAGATCGTTGCCACCAAAGGTTTGAGCGTGAAGCGTGGAGTGTTCATCAGCATGGTTATTTCCGACTTTTTAGACGTTATCGAATTGGCCTTGTGAGCCCCTCATTGCTCCGCTTTCGGTGATACCGCGTGCGGAAAACCACTTTCTTCAAGCAAGCCGATCCCCTCCGAAGACGCCTGGCGTTTTTTCGGTCGGCTGATTGCGACGGGATGCTTCAGCGGTGCCGGGCGCGCTTCTCAACGCGCGCCCGGCACCGCACTCAGTGGGTGGTCATCACCGAAATCTTGCTGATGCCCGAGCGTTCGATGGATGCCATGGCCTTGGCTACCTGGCCGTAGTTGACGTTGGCGTCGGCCTGCAACTGCACGCGTACTTCAGCGTCCTTGGCCTTGACCTCCTTGAGGCTGGCTTCCAGCGATTCCGGCGCCAGTTCGGTTTTCGCCAGGTAGAACTTGCCGTCCTGATCGACGCTGACCACCACTGGGTCTTTCTTTTCGGCGGGAGCGACGGCATCGGTTTTCGGCAGGTTGACCTTGATCGCGTTGGTCATCAGCGGCGCGGTGACGATGAACACCACCAGCAGCACGAGCATCACGTCCACCAGCGGCGTGACGTTCATTTCGCTGAGCACTTCATCGCTGTCTTGGGTGGAGAACGACATCAGCTGGCCTCCCGCACGGCGGCTGTGGTTTTGCTGGTGATGGCCTGGCGACTGATAGAGAACGCACTGCGCGAGGCGAGGGCGTCGAAGTCGTGGGCGAAGTCATCCATGTCCGCCGAGGCGAGTTTCAGGCGGCGCAGGAAGAAGTTGTAAATCAGCACTGCCGGGACCGCGACGGCGATCCCCACGCCAGTGGCGATCAGTGCATGACCGATGGGGCCGGCGACCGCTTCAAGGCTGGCCGAACCGGTTTCGCCAATGCTTTGCAGGGCTTCCATGATTCCCCACACGGTGCCGAACAGACCAATGAAGGGCGCGGTGCTGCCGATGCTGGCGAGGATCGCCTGACCGTTTTCCAGCGAGCGGCGTTCCTTCTGAATCTGCTGGCGCAGGTTGCGCTCCAGGCGATCGGAACGGTTGATGGTGTGCGCCAGTTGTTGCGTGGTGCGCGGCGACTCTTCCACCAGCAAGGCTTCGAAGCCGCTGCTGGCGATGCGCGCCAGCGAGCCCGGATACTGGCTGGCGTGTTCGGCCGCGGTGAGCAGATCCGGCGCGCCCCAGAAGGCTTTGCTGAACTGTTTGTTTTGGGCTTTCTGGCGCAGGTATTGCGCCGACTTGACCAGCAGGATCGCCCAGCTGACCACGGAAAACAGCACCAGGCCCCAGAGCACACCGGGGACAATCATCGAAGACAGTGAATTGTTCATCGCTACACCTCGCTTGCATTAAGTCGGTTGTGAGTTCGTTGGGTTGTGCCGTTATTGCGGCAATTTGAAATCGATGGTCTGGGTGGCGAAGCCGTCAATCGGCGTGTCACCGCGTTTGGCCGGAATGAACTTCCAGTTCTTTACCGCCGCGACGGCGGCGTCATCCAGTTGCGGCTTGCCGCTGGACTTGGTCACTGTCACCGAGCCGGCGCGACCGTTGGCCAGCACCTGAATGCGCAGCACCACGCTGCCTTCCCAATTGCGCCGCAGCGCCAGCGACGGGTATTCCGGCGGCGGGTTGCCAAGGCTGGCGAGACCGGAAATCGCTGCCGATTCCTTGACCGGGGCAGGCGCTGCGGCCGGGGCCGGTGGCGCGCTCGGTGTCGCCGGCGCAGCGGGAGCGGCCGGTTGTGCCGGGGCGGGCGGAGCTTTCGGCGGCTCGACTTTCTTCACCGGTTTGGGCTTCTCGACCGGTTTCGGTTTTTCGATCGGCTTGGGTTTCTCTACCGGTTTTGGCGGTGGCTTGACCGCGTCTTCGTCTTCCACCGGTTGTTCAGGTTCCGGAGGGGGCGGCGGTGGCGGTGGGGGCGGCGGTTCCGGTGTGGGCGGTGCCGGCGGCGTGGGGCTGCTCAGCTCGACGGTCATTTCCGGAATCTGCGGCGGAGTCGGCAGTGGCTCGGGCCGGGTCTGCTGGAAAAACCACCAGGCGCCGCCGTGTATCAGCGCCGATACCGCCACCAGCAACAGCATTTGCTGTTTGTTCAACCCGCCGGGTTGCGAGGTATTGGCCGTGAAGGCTGGCCTGTCCGGTGACAGCGGGATTGGCGCTTCCCGTAACGACCCCGGCAGGGTTCTGTGCTTTACCGCATCGTTCATTAAAGCTCCCTCGGGTTGATGAAGGGCAATAAGGTGCCGTCCGAACATTGGGGTGATGTTCGAGTGGGTGGGTGTAACTTTTTTCAAGGTGTACGCAGGCCGATAGTTGAACTATCTATAGAACAGGGCTTGCTTACAGTTACTGGCTTAGAGCCATCGACTTCGAGTGTTCATTAGCCATTCCCTGGTTGTTCTTCTATCGCTTGAGATCAATGTTGGTGTCTCATGCTTGTGCTTTTTTCATGTAGCAACCGCTGTGCCAGATGTTGCCGAAATGTATAGGTCTTATTTCATCAGTGTTACCCATGTCGCATTTATATAAGTTTTGCCTTTATCGTGTATTTCTCCGGCCAACAGTTTCCCGAAACTCCATTGAGTGGAGTTTTTTCAGAGGCGAGTCAGGCTCTACGCGGTATCACGCTGATCGGCGGGATAGAGCGGCGGCTTGGCTAACGGCCCGGGCACTTGCTGGTGCGCGGCGGACTGATTTGGTGCGGGTCTGTGTTTTAGCGGGTCACGGCGTATGTTCCTTGTTCTTGTTTAAATGAAATCAATGTTTCCAGTGCTGAATAATTCAACTCACTGGAGCCGTTTTGGTGCACTTGCAAAGTCGCTGAAAGTTATTGTCCGACAATCCCGCCTGCGTTCATTAATACGGCGCTGGTGCAGGAATTTTTGCAGTTGTATTTAAAAAATAAATAACACGCCGTTGTCGGCGAAGCGTCATCGCCAATCACGGTGTGTGGTCATGGAGTCAGGTAATAAAGTAGAGGCACTGGCCGCCGGGACTGTTCGAATGAACTCGGCGTTGTTGATAAACAAGCAAGCAGAGGCTGATGCGGCAGAGCGTTTGAAGATTCACGCGGTGAACTCCTTGTTGCCAGCTCGGATACGCGAACTTTTGGTTCGGTATCGCACCTTACAAGAACGCGGATAGCGTTCGATGATTGCTCTTGGTGCGGGATGGGCACCGCCAGCGCTGTTTTGCGAGGTTTGAATTCGCAAGTCGCGATTGCATGGGAAAAACGTGCCAAAGCGGATACACCCGCTATAAATAGGGCTACACAGATCTGTCGAGATCGAGGAGGGGGCATGTATCAACTGTACGGACATCGCAATTCAGGTGCCGCAGCCATCGAGGCAGCGCTGGAGTTATGCCAGATCGCCTATCGCTTTATCGATATCGAAGCCTCAAGCGAAGCCGCCGAGGCACTGGCGCGCCTCAATCCTATGAAGCAGGTGCCGACCCTGCAATTGCCCGATGGCAGTGCGATCACCGAGAGTGTGGCGATTCTGATTCATCTGGGCCTGAGTTTTCCCGAGTCCGGCCTGTTGCCGGTCAAGGCGTCTGATCGCGATCAGGCGATTCGCGGCATGGTCTACATCGCCAGCAATTGCTACGCGTCCATCGGTGTCATCGATTATCCCGAGCGCTGGTTGGTGATGCCCGACGAAGCCTCACGGCAGAACCTGATGGCCGGCGCACGTGAGCGCCTGCACTGGAGCTGGGAAGTGTTTGCCGACCAGTTTTCCGCCGAGTTGTACCTGGACGACGAAACGCCCGGCGCGCTGGACGTGCTGGCGGCAGTGGTGACGCGCTGGGCGGGGAGCCGCGAGCATCTGCGCCAGACCCGTCCAGGGTTTTATGCGTGGTTGCAGCGCATCGACCGGCACCCGGTGCTGGCACCGGTCTTCGCCCGGCATTGGCCGTCCTGATCACCCGATAAACCAAAATGTAGGAGTGAACTCTGTGGTGAGGGGATTTATCCCCGATGGACTGCGAAGCGGTCCCGGCTTTTCTGGGGGTGCTTCGCGCCCCATCGGGGATAAATCCCCTCGCCACAGGGCTCACTCCTGTAAGTGGGAAGGGTTTATTCCCCGCGAATGTACTGCTCCAACTGCTTGATCAGTTCCGCCTGCTCGGCAATTGCCTCTTTCACCAGGTCGCCGATCGACAGCAGACCGATCAGCTTGCCGTTCTCCACCACCGGCAAGTGGCGCAGGCGTTTGTCGGACATGATGCCCAGGCAGGTGTCGACGGTCTGGTGGGTGTCCACGGTGATGACGTCCTTGACCATGATGTCGCGCACCGGTGTGCCCACTGACGAGCGCCCGTGCAGCACCAGTTTGCGTGCGTAATCACGCTCACTGATGATGCCGACCACTTTGTCATCTTCCATCACCACCAAGGCCCCGACGTTTTTCTCGGCCATTTTCATCAGCGCTTCGAGCACCATGTGACCGGGATCGATATGGTGCACTTCCTGATTTTTCTGATCTTTGAGCTTGAGCAGTTGGGCGACGGTCTTCATGGCGGTTACTCAGGTGTTGTCGTTGTTATTCAAGCATCGTAGACCCTTGCGCGCAGGGCAAGGTGGCAAAGCGGCAGATAGCACGCAAAAAACGTCATTTGCCGGTTTTTCCGGCTCACCTCTAACCCTGTGGCGAGGGAGCTTGCTCCCGCTGGACTGCGTAGCAGGCCCAAACCCTGAGAATTCGGTTTGCCTGATACACCGAATTGCCTGGCTTTGCGACTGCTGCGCAGCCGAGCGGGAGCAAGCTCCCTCGCCACAGGGGATGGGGTTATCTCGGACGATGCCGCGTAGAATGCCTCTCTGATTCAATTCCTGAGGTTGCAGTGGTGGATTTACAGCAGGGCTTCGTCCTGACCCGGCATTGGCGCGATACCCCGGCCGGCACCGAAGTCGAGTTCTGGCTGGCGACCGACGCCGGGCCGCGCCGTGTGCGCCTGGCGCCGCAAACGTCGGTAGCGTTTATCCCCGCTGCTCAACGCGAAGCGGCCGAACGCCTGCTGCACGACGAAAAGAACGTCGAACTGCGCCCGCTGGCCCTGCAGGACTTCGAACATCGCCCGGTGCTGGGCCTGTATTGCCAGCAACACGGCCAGTTGATGCGCCTGGAAACCGCGCTGTCCCGCGCCGGTGTCGATGTCTTCGAAGCCGACGTGCGTCCGCCCGAGCGCTACCTGATGGAGCGCTTCATCACTGCACCGGTGCTGTTCGGCGGTAACGCCGACGCTGACGGCGTCTTGCTCAACGCTCAACTCAAACCTGATCCGAAATACCGACCGCAACTACGGCTGGTCTCGCTGGATATCGAAACCACCGAAACCGGCGAGCTGTATTCCATCGCCCTCGAAGGTTGCGGCCAGCGTCAGGTGTACATGCTCGGCGCGCCCAACGGTGACGCCAGCATTGTCGACTTCGATCTGGAATATTGCGACTCGCGCACCGTGATCCTTAAGAAGCTCAACGACTGGTTCGCCCTCCACGACCCCGACGCGATCATCGGCTGGAACGTCGTGCAGTTCGATCTGCGCATCCTTCACGAACACGCGCGACGCCTCGGTGTGCCGTTGAAAATCGGCCGTGGCGGTGAGGAGATGCAGTGGCGCGAACACGGCAGTCGCACGCACTACTTTGCCTCGGCAGCGGGGCGCTTGATCATCGACGGCATCGAATCGCTGCGTTCGGCGACCTGGAGTTTCCCCTCGTTCAGCCTGGAGAACGTCGCCCAGACCCTGCTCGGCGAGGGCAAGGCGATCGACAACCCGTACCAGCGCATGGATGAAATCAACCGCATGTTCGCCGAGGACAAACCGGCGCTGGCCAAGTACAACCTCAAGGACTGTGAGCTGGTGACGCGGATCTTTGCCAAGACCGAACTGCTGACGTTTCTCCTCGAACGCGCCAGCGTTACCGGCCTGCCGGCAGATCGCAGCGGCGGCTCGGTGGCCGCGTTCACCCATTTGTACATGCCGCTGATGCACCGTCAGGGTTTCGTCGCGCCGAACCTGGGCACCAACCCGCCACAGGCCAGTCCCGGTGGCTTCGTCATGGATTCACAGCCGGGGCTGTACGAGTCGGTGCTTGTGCTGGATTACAAGAGTCTGTATCCGTCGATCATCCGCACTTTTCTGATCGACCCGGTGGGCCTGATCGAGGGCCTGCAACACCCGGACGATGCCGATTCGGTGCCGGGGTTTCGCGGCGCCCGATTCTCGCGCACCCGGCATTGCCTGCCGTCGATTGTCGCGCGGGTCGCCGAGGGCCGCGAGACCGCCAAGCGCGAGCACAACGCGCCGTTGTCGCAAGCGCTGAAGATCATCATGAACGCCTTCTACGGCGTGCTCGGCTCCAGTGGTTGCCGATTTTTCGATACGCGCCTGGCATCGTCGATCACTCTGCGCGGCCACGAGATCATGTTGCGCACCCGCCAGCTCATCGAAGCGCAGGGCCACGCGGTGATCTATGGCGACACCGACTCGACTTTCGTCTGGCTGCGTCGTGCGCACGGGCAGGAGGAAGCGGCGCAGATCGGTCAGGCGCTGGTCAAGCACGTCAACGACTGGTGGCGCGAGCATGTGCGTGAGGAATACGGCCTGCAAAGTGCTCTCGAATTGCAGTACGAAACCCACTACAAACGTTTTCTGATGCCGACCATTCGCGGCGCCGAGGAGGGCAGCAAAAAGCGCTACGCCGGACTGGTGACGCGCGCCGATGGCAGTGACGAAATGGTCTACAAGGGCCTGGAAACCGTGCGCACCGACTGGTCGCTGCTGGCTCGGCAGTTCCAGCAGGAACTCTACGAGCGGATCTTCCAGCGCAAGCCGTATCAGGATTACGTGCGCGATTACGTGCGCAAGACTCTGGCCGGCGAGTTCGATGAACGACTGGTCTACCGCAAGCGCCTGCGCCGCACCCTCGACGACTACGAACGCAACGTGCCGCCGCATGTGCGTGCAGCGCGGCTGGCCGACGATTACAACGCGCAGCAGGGTCGCCCGCGGCAATATCAGAACGGTGGCTGGATCAGTTACGTGATCACCCTGGCCGGGCCGGAACCGCTGGAAGTGCGCCGCGCCGCCATCGACTACGACCACTACATCAGCCGCCAGCTGCAGCCGGTAGCCGATGCGATTCTGCCGTTCGTCGACGACGATTTCTCAACCTTGATCGGGGGGCAACTGGGCCTGTTTTGAGTCCAGCAGCTGCAGGGTCCATTCATCGAGGATGCCGTGGAAGTAGCGCTCCAGTGCCTGAGCGAACGGGCAATCTTCGGTGCTGAACTGCGCAAACAGGGTCATCGAGGAGTGGAATTTTAGGTCATCCGGGTGGCCAAAAATCTCGGCAATCGAGCGCTGGCGGATGTTCAGTACCAGCTGCGTGCAGGTGCGCAGCCGCGCACCGAGCAGGTCGTGGGTCAGATAGGCCCGCGCTTCTTCGGCGGATTGAATGGCGTAACGCCGGGACATCTCGCTGCCACCCAGCCCGGCGAACTGCGGAAACACAAACCACATCCAGTGGCTGCGCTTGCGACCCTCACCGAGTTCACGCTGAACCCGTTCGAACACCGGGTCCTGCGCCTGGACGAAACGCTGCAGATTGAACGGGTCGTACTGATCAGTGCTTCTCATGACGAAGCCCTCGCCAACGGCCAGCGACTCAGACCATCGCCAGCCGCTGCTTGCGTTGTGGCGCTTTGAATACCTGATCCAGCGCCGCCAGATCCCCGGCATCCAGTTGCAACTGCGCCGCTTGTGCATTGAGTTGCACGTGTTCTGGTCGTACAGCCTTGGGAATCGCAATCACACCATCCTGACGCAGAATCCACGCCAGCGAAACCTGTGCCGGGGTCACGTTGTGACGAGCGGCAATCTGCTGTAGCGCTGGTTCGGCGAGCATCGCGCCGCCCTGGCCGATCGGGCAGTACGCCATCAACGGCATACGCTGTTGTTGGCACCATGGCAGCAAGTCGAATTCGACGCCGCGTTCTTCCAGGTTGTACAGCACCTGATTGGTGGCGCAGGCCGGATTGGACAGTTCTTCGAGGTCATCGACGTCGAAATTCGACACGCCCCAACGGCCGATCTTGCCGTCCTCGCGCAGGCGTTCGAAGGCTTCGACGGTTTCTTCCAGCGGATACTGGCCGCGCCAATGCAGCAGATAGAGGTCGATGTAATCGGTATCGAGCCGGCGCAGACTGCGCTCGCAGGCTTGCGGGATGCCTGTGCGGCTGGCGTTGTGCGGGTAGACCTTGCTCACCAGAAACACTTGGTCGCGCAGACCGGCGATGGCTTCGCCGACGACAGATTCGGCGCCACCTTCGGCGTACATTTCCGCCGTGTCGATCAGAGTCATGCCGAGTTCGATGCCTTGGCGCAGCGCGGACACTTCACGCGGGTGCGCCGAGCGATCTTCGCCCATGCGCCAGGTGCCCTGGCCGATCACTGGAACCTGCACGCCTGCCAGTTCAAGGGTACGCATTCAAACCTCCTGTGCTGATGGTCGATACCTTAGTGGGCAGCAGGATAGCGCAGGGGTTCCATGGGGCTCAAAAGCAAAAGATCGCAGCCTTCGGCAGCTCCTACAGGAGGGATGGGGTCCCACTGTAGGAGCTGCCGCAGGCTGCGATCTCTTGATCTTCAGCTTTTACCTGGCAGAAAACTTCAACACCACGTTATGGCTGTAAGTCTGCCCCGGATCGAGACGCGTGCTCGGGAAGTCCGGCTGATTCGGCGCATCCGGATAGTGCTGCGTTTCCAGGGTAAACGCACCCCAGTGCGGATAGACCTTGCCGCCCTTGCCCTTGACCGTGCCGTCGAGGAAGTTACTGGTATAGAACTGCACACCCGGTTCGCTGGTGAACAACTGCAAATGCCGCCCTGACTGCGGATCGCTGACCTCGGCGGCGACTTTGCTCACATCACCTTTGGTATCCAGCACCCAGTTGAAATCGAAGCCACCCTGTTTCGGCTCGGCGAATTTCAGCTGCGGGTGATCGGCCTTGATGTGCGTACCAATGGCGGTGGGTTTGGTGAAGTCCATTGGTGTGCCGGCCACTGGCGCCAGTTCGCCGGTCGGGATCAGTTTGCCGGTGACCGGGGTGTAATGGCTGGCGTGCAAGGTGGCCACCTGCTTGAGGATGTCGCCATTGCCGGCACCGGCGAGGTTGAAGTAGCTGTGGTTGGTCAGGTTGAGCACGGTCGGTTTATCGGTGCTGGCCTTATAGTCGATGCGCAACTCGTTGCTGTCGGTCAGGCGATAGGTCACCTGCGTTGTGAGATTGCCGGGGAAGCCCATTTCACCGTCTGCCGACAGATAGGTGAGGGTCACGCCGACGGAATCCTTGTCCTTGGTTTCCTGCGCTTTCCAGACCTTCTTGTCGAAACCCTGAGTACCGCCATGCAAGGCGTTGGACTTGTCGTTCTGCGGCACCTGATAGCGCTTGCCGTCGAGTTCGAACGCGCCGTCCGCGAGGCGATTGCCGAAACGGCCGATGGTCGCGCCGAAATACGCCGTGCCTTTCTGGTAACCCTGAACATCGTCGAAACCCAGCACCACATCGGCTGCTTTGCCGTGTTTGTCCGGCACCAGCAGCGATTGCAGGGTGGCGCCGTAGGTGATGACGGTCGCCTGCATGCCGTGACTGTTGCGCAGGATGTATTGCTCGACGGGCGTGCCGTCATTGGTTTTGCCAAAGGCTTTGTGTTCGGCGCTGAGGCCGGCCGCGTTGGCGGAGAGGGTGGCGATCATCAGGGACAGTCCGAGGCCGGAGAGCAGGTGACGTGATTGAAGCATGGTTGACCTTCCTTTTTGTTGTTGTTTTCAAAACAGGGTAATAGTCATGCTAATTGTGGGTTGAGTCAGAATTTATAGCCGGTTAAAGGTTTAGTGCAAATATAAAGTCATACTAAATAGTTGCCGAAGGTCGGGAAATCGTGCCAGCGCTGCACTTTTCCGGATTCGGCGGCTCTATCCATGGCCAGGATGCGGCGACGCCCGCCGCACAGGAATGTGCCCGTTCGAGAATTCATGCCGAGAGTTTTTCACCCGATCGCCCGATTTTTTCGCCGCCCGTGCCTGTTGCTGGCCTGTCTGTCATCGCTGTTTGTCAGCGGTTGCACGCACCAGACCGGCAACGGTTTCATCGCTCAGATGCGTGACGGTCAACCGCAGGAATTCCTGCAGACCAGCGTCGATCGCATGGCCACGTTGGCGATGCGCGACAACCTCAACAGCCTTTATCGCCTGATGGGCAAGCTGTATTTGCGCAACCCGGAAGAACTGCGCAAGTCGGGCTTCCTCGACATCAACACGGCGGTGAAACAGGTGCGCCTTGCCGTCGAGCAGCAGCAACCGTTACCGGTGTTGGGCGGGCGCAAAGATCTGGCGGCGCTCAGCTATGCGATGAGTCCGGAGTTTCTCGGGGATCGGGTCGGCGCCTTCATCTATGCCATCGGCAGCATGCTGGTCACCGCCCACGGCAATCGCATCGAGTTCTACATGACCGATGCAATCAACCCGACCTTCGTCCACAACGCCGCGCGCAACATCGAAAAAGCCACATGGATTCTGGCCCAGCGGCAGAACAAGGAGGGACAGCCGCTGCTGTTCTCCAACGAAATCTCGGAGGAGGGCAGCAACCTGAGTTTCGCCACCGAGTTCGGCAAGATCGTCGCGCGGCTCGACCTGCTGGCGCAGATGCTCGATGAGCGCTACCGGCGCATAGGGTTGAATTACGCGCAGAGTCTGCTGTTCCTGAATTTCCTTCCGGTGCAGTAAGTGCGGAGATCCAATGTGGGAGCGAGCCTGCTCGCGAAAGCGATCTGCCAGGCGCTGAATCTCTGATAGATCCACCGCATTCGCGAGCAGGCTCGCTCCCACATTGATCAAATTGTGCGTGGGATTTTTGTATACAATCCATCGCTACTATTGATCCAAAGGGAGCTGCACCTGTCATGACCGACTCCGCAAGCACCGACTTCAACCGTATCGACCGCGCCACCCGCACAGAAAAACTGCCCTATGCCGCGTTGCTGGCCTTCGCCATGACCGGCTTCATCGCCATCCTCACCGAGACCCTGCCGGCCGGGCTGCTGCCGCAGATCGGCGCCGGGCTTGGGGTCAGCGAAGTGCTCGCCGGGCAACTGGTGACGCTGTATGCGCTGGGCTCGATTGTCGCGGCGATTCCGCTGACCGTCGCCACCCGGGGCTGGCCACGGCGGCGGGTACTGCTGATGACGGTCGGTGGCTTCCTGGTGTTCAACACCGTGACCACGTTCTCCAGCCATTACGGCTTGACCTTGGCGTCGCGGTTCCTGGCCGGGATGGCGGCAGGGCTGTCGTGGGGAATCATGGCCGGTTACGCCCGCGGGATCGTGCCGGTGCACCAGCAGGGGCGGGCACTGGCAATCGCCATGCTCGGCACCCCGGTGGCGCTGTCGCTGGGCACCCCGGCGGGAACCTGGCTGGGCAACCTGATCGGCTGGCGCGCCTCATTCGGGATCATGTCGGCGCTGGCGTTGGTGCTGGCGGCGTGGATTGTGCTGGCGGTGCCGGATCGTCCGGGTCAGGCCAGCGCCGAACGCCTGCCGTTGATGCAATCGCTGCGTCTGCCGGGCGTACGGCCGGTGCTGTTCGTGGTGCTGACCTGGATGCTTGGGCACAACATTCTCTACACCTACATCGCGCCATTCCTGATGCAGGCCGGGCTGGCCGAGCGCGTCGATCTGGTGCTGCTGGTGTTCGGCCTGTGTTCGCTGGTGGGGATCTGGATCATCGGCCTGCTGGTGGACCGCTGGTTGCGCTGGCTGACGCTGATCAGCCTCGCGGTGTTTGCCGTGACCGCACTGGTGCTGGCGCTGATATCCCCGTCGCCGTGGCTGATCTACACCTGCATGGCCGTGTGGGGCCTGTCGTTTGGTGGCTCGGCGACGTTGCTGCTGACAGCCGCGGCGGATTCGGCCGGCGAGCACGTGGACGTGGTGCAAGCGATGCTCACCACCTCCTGGAACGTGGCGATTGCTGGCGGCGGTCTGTTTGGCGGGTTGCTGCTGGATCGGGCGGGCGCGATGTCGTTTCCATGGGCATTGTTGATCCTGTCGCTGATCGCGCTGGCGACGGTGTGGATCAACCGGCATCACAGTTTCAAACCGGGCCGGCGCGTGCATTGATCTACCTGGCACCATAGAACCCCTGTGGGAGCGGGCTTGCTCGCGAAAAGGGCGTGTCAGTCGATATCTACGTGAATGACACACCGCCTTCGCGAGCAAGCCCGCTCCCACTCAGATAAAGGCGGTGTGGCTGGAAGGCATAACGATAGACCGCATCGATATATGTGGTTATATGAAAAATCGCTATGCTGCGGGCCAGATTTTTCCTGTCGTTTTTCTGGACGTCTTAATGGAATTGGCAAATTTCGGCCTGGTGATTGCCGGGCTGGTGGTGGGTTTTATTGTCGGCATGACCGGTGTCGGCGGCGGTTCGTTGATGACGCCGATCCTGCTGTGGTTCGGCATCAACCCGGCAACAGCGGTGGGCACCGACCTATTGTACGCGGCCATTACCAAATCCAGTGGCGTGCTGGTGCACAAAAAGAACAACAACATCGACTGGGCGATCACTGGCTGGCTCACTCTCGGCAGCGTGCCGGCAGTCGCCATGACCCTGTGGTTTCTCAGTACGCTGCACACCGCGCCCGAGGCGATGAACGCGATCATCAAACAGGCCTTGGGTTTCGTACTGTTCGCCACGGCGCTGGCGATTCTGTTCAAGAAGCGCCTGCTCGAATTCGCCCACAAACGCGCTGGCGGCAACTACAACCCGAGCGGTGCGCGCCTGAATGTGATGACGGTGATCACCGGCCTGATCCTCGGCACCATGGTCGCCCTGACTTCAATCGGCGCCGGCGCCTTGGGCACGGTCGCGCTGTTCATCCTTTATCCGCTGCTGCCGACCCGGCGTCTGGTCGGCACCGAAATCGCCCACGCCGTGCCGCTGACCCTGGTTGCCGGTCTGGGCCACGCGAGCATGGGCAACATGGACTGGGGCGTGCTGGGCTTCCTGCTGATGGGTTCGCTGCCGGGCATCTGGCTTGGCAGTCACCTGACCGGGCGCATTTCCGATGAATTGCTGCGCCCGTGCCTGGCGACCATGTTGCTGTTGATCGGCTACAAACTGGCGTTCTGATCCCGGCTCGATCTTTGAGCCGGACAAAACCTGTGGAGGAATCTCAGCTCGTAAAGGTGTACTTCATGATCGTCACCGGCAGGTCTTCGTAGACCAGATCCTCGACCACCTCCCAACCCAACCCCGCATACAGCGATTGCGCAGCGTCGGTGTACAGATACAAGGTCTGTACGCCCAACGCCCTGGCTTCTTCGACAATCCGATTGACCAGTTGCGAAGCAACCCCGCGTCCACGCTCTTCGGCCTTCACATAAACCCCGGCCAGCCAAGGCGTCAGCTCGGGACGGATCTTCATGTCGCTGTCGATCAACAGCGCGCCGCCGAGCAATCTGCCATCTTCCATGGCCACCACCACGCTGGGAACCGCACCCTTGCCGCAGGCCGCGCGCATCCGCTCGGTGCGGGCTTCAAGGGTATCGCCGTCACGGAATTCGCCCCATTCCTTGAAATTGAGCGCAGCCAGTTCCTCAATCAAATGCGGGTGATCGCAAAGGTAGTCGATGTGCATGGGTTGAACTCCATTTCGTGGGCAGAACGACCACCCTAATGCGCTCATAAAAGGTAATCAAATCCGCGTCACGATTACGCCGATGCGGTTGCGCAATGACGCGGCTGACCTAAGCTTCTGACAAGGCGAAACATATTTGCCGGGCACGACCCCGGAACAATCGCCGCGATGCGCAATCATTAGAGCGTGGATATCAAAAGGAGATGCGCATGCTCATCAGGTCACTGACCCTGACACTCTTGCTGGCGATTGCCGGCCCCTTGTTCGCCGCTGACAATGACTCGCCCATAGCCGGGGATATGGGACGGGCTCGACCGTTGATCGTAATCGCACAAAGCACCGTCGACCCGGTGTGGGTGGGGCTAAAAAAGTCGCTGGAAGATCCGGCGAACAAGAAGGGCGTCGCCGACCGCAACATCAAGGTCTACACAATCCTCAATATGGCCGGACAACTCGATGGCAAGGATCTCGGCCAGCAAGACACCATGGCTTTGCTGCGGTCGCTGAAACTCGGTGCCGGCGCGTATCCTAAAGTGTTCCTGCTGGGCAAGGACGGCGAGACCAAACTGTCGGCCTCGGGCGATGAAGCGAAATCGGTGGACCTGAAGAAAATCTTCGACACGGTTGACGCGCTGCCGGCCAGCGAAAAGGAAATCAGCGCACCGACGGTCGCTGAAACCAAGGCCACCGCCGCCGAACCGGCAGCCAAGAAAGGCGAGAAGGGCGCCAAGGCGAGCAAACCGGCGAAACCGAGCAAGCCACCGGAAATGCCGGATGATTGATTGAGGCAGGCTCTGAATAAAAAATGGCGAACGTCTTAAACGATCGCCATTTTTTTGTCCGCGGGAATGGCCACGATACTTTGAACATCAGGGCAGGAGCTGACGGATGACATTGACCAGAACCGGAGAAAAAGCCGCAAGCTGGCCATTCTTGGGAGTCAGCATGTCATCAAGGAGAATGCCCAGAAGCTCTTCATCTTCAAGGTCACCGGGTTGCATGCCTCCTGTAAAGATCAACTGATCAACCAGTTGTTTCCGTGCCCCTATGAGTCCGCGATTGCTTTCTTCGGTATGACCGAGATTCAAAATTTCCAGAGCTGAATTTGCCCGTTCAGTTTTGCCGGTCACTCTTCCGGACAGATAAAACTTCAATTCCGACTCGCATTCCTCCATCAAGGGCGTCAGATCTAGTGGGCGCGTGCCTCGATGATGTCCACATTGATTCTGGCGCTGGCAACTGGCGACGATGTTGGTGAACTCCAAGGTGCGATTGGGAGCTTTATCCTGGGCCTCAACGTGCTCGTTATGCGAGTTGTCGCCTGCAATGGTCTGGCAGCAATAGGCGCAAAGGCTGAACTGTTCCGCTATACAGGCCGTGCGCACGCTCACTCGTTCTTCGCCGGGCAGGTCCCGGTAACGTAATGTTGTGTTGGCGCGTTTCCATCTGATGAGTTGTTCCGGCTCGGTTCCCTTGGTGATCTTACGCACGGCGCAACTCCAACTTGCGCAGCAACAGCGCGGCTTTCGCCAGTTCGATATGACCGTCTGGAAGTTCTTCTGCCAGTTCGGCGAATAGCTTTTGTGCGGTTTCCAGATCACCGTCCTGCAAGCGTTCGAGCAGTGCGTTCAAACGTTTTTGAACGTCGCTGTTACGGATGTCGGTGTCCATGACTTCCAGCAGCACCTGATTGGCATCAAGTCCGTACAGGCCGTTGTGTTCGTGGAGTTCACCGTCATTGAGCACGTAAACCAGCACATCCTTGGCGTCGCTGATGACCAGTGGCGAGTGGGTGGTCAGTACGAACTGACAGTTGGGGAAGGTTTCGCTCAGTTGGCGGATCAGACTGCGTTGCCATTTCGGGTGCAGGTGCAGATCCACTTCGTCGATCAGCACGATGCCGTCCCCGTGGAGCGGGTTGTCCAGCGACTGGTTCATCATTGCCAGGCGGCGGGCGATATCACCGACCAGCGCCATCATCGACTTCTCGCCTTGCGAGAGTTGGGCGACGTTGAGGGTGACGCCGTCCTTGTCGATAGCCATGTGCAGGCGCGGCTTACGTTGCACGCGCAGGTTGGTGAAGCCGGGCATGAAAGCGGCGATGGCGGAACGGACGGCTGTAAGCTGGCGGTCGCGGGAGGAGGCTTTCAGTTTGGAAAGGGTTTTCCAGACATCACTGTCATAGCCGAATTTTATGGAGATTTCAGCCAGTGCAGTGTCGGAAATACCCGTCTCGTTTTCGCTGTCCTCACGCTCGCGAAACCACTCGAAGAAGCGGCGGAAGTCTACGCCTCGGTTGAGCGAGTTGTCGTAACCGTCGAGTTGGTCGAAGGTGTGTTTGGTTTTGATTTTTAAAGGGATTTCGAGAACGGAACGTTCGACCGGGTAGTAGGCTATTAATGGAAGCGAAGCTTTGTCATCGGTCGTTAGCAGCGTTCGATAGTGGTCTGCAAGTTGACTCGCTTGCACTAGTTCGCTATGGAGTGCGGTCTTTCGCCCTTGCCTGCCGCGTGCAATACCCCATCCGAACAAATGTCTTTTCGATTTCACTTCGGAAAGGTCGGAGCTGCGAAGTAGATAGTCGGCAGCGACCGTTGAGATGTAAGCGTCGGTAGCGCTGTTCTGAATGTCTCCTTCAGAGATATGGTTGCCATTGCCTTTCTCGGTACGAATCCTTGCGACCAGCCAGCTTAGGGCAGTGGCAAGCGATTTCAAAAGGGTGGTCTTTCCTGCACCGTTGTTCCCCACTAGAACTGTCACGTTCGATGTGTGCTTACCTGTGGGTGCTAGCAGAATGCTCAGATCTTTGAACCGACCTACATTCCTGAGACTGAGACCTCTGATTTCCATTAAATCGCCCTTTGACGGTCAGCGGGGTTAAATATCGTATTCATTATGTCATCGCTAGCTACGGATTGATTCGATGCAGTTTAGATACATCCACTCCGGTCGGTCATCCATGTGAATAGTTGCCGCATATTCCTATCAAAGTGGCCTGCGTAAGGGCCTTCAACCCTGTCGGAAATTTCCTTCAAAGCGCGACGGCGTTGGTGAACTGGTGGCTTGGGTCGAACGCCGATAACCTCTTCGGGCCGCTGCAAAATCAGCGGCCGGATGTGGAAGTCCGTTTGCAGACTCATTCACCAAGCCCCGTTATGCGCATGGCGACATCTTTTATGTCAACATCGCGACCTTATGGTGGCTGTACGCGGGAGCGCTTTCGAGTGCGCCGGGTTCGGGTGATTGGCTCGGTCTTCCACACCTGCGTGCAGCTGCCACCCTCATGTGGAAGTGAGATGGGTAGCGGTCTCAACAGTCCCCATTGGAGTTTCACCCATGAAGAAAACGGATGTCGAATCACCTGAAATTTCCACCGATTCAACCAAACCCCGCTACATCCCCATTACCGGCATCGACTGCCAGATCCCCTGCCTCCTGATCGACCGCGAAGCCCCGGTTGACGTACTCAACGGTACCGCCGCCTATCGCTTGCGCAGCGTCACGCAGTTGTTGGAATCACTGTCGCTCGGCGACGGCATCGGCCACGATGCCTTGTTGCTGCAGGATTTCGCCCGGGTGCTGGCAATCCCTCTGCGCGACAGCTGCGACCTGATGGATGTATTGGGCTGGAAGCTACAGGCGTAGTTTTCAATCCCTCAAATAAAAATGGGCGACCTTCACAGGTCGCCCATTTTTCATGGTCCGATTACCGGGTGAGCTCACCCAGAATCTTGTGCGCAATCTTCACCCGCTCTCCATTCGGGTAGTTGCGGTTCGCCAGAATGACGATTCCGACTTTCTTCGACGGCACGAACGCGACGTAGGCGCCGTAGCCTGCGGTGGATCCGGTCTTGTTCAGCAGCACGTTCACCGGCTCCGGTTGTGGCGGATTCAGCCATTTGACCTTGTGCGCTTCCATGGCCATTGGCGTCGAGTTGCCGTCCAGCAGACGGTCGAGGCTGATTGGGTAGGTGTAGCGTTCCCAGCCCAGGCCCTGGGTCATGTCGCCGACGGTGTAGTAGCCGGTGTGGGTGAGGGCGATGGCTTTTTGCACGGGGGATTCGAGTTTGGCGGTGTCGAGGTTGGCCTGGACATATTTCAGCAGATCCGCGGCGCTGGTTTTTACGCCGTAGGCTTCGGAGTCGAGGGCACCGGGGCTGACTCGAATCGGTTTGTTGTTCTTGTCATAGCCTTGGGCGTAGAGCTTTTGTTCAGACGCCGGCACCGACAGGAAGGTGTGCTTGAGCCCGAGCTTCGGCAGCAGGGTTTCGGTCATGACCTGATTGAACGGTTGGCCAAGGCTTTTCGCCGCCAGATAGCCGAACAGGCCGATGCTCGGGTTGGAATACAGGCGATGGCTGCCGGCCGAAAAAGTCGGTTTCCACTGTTGGTAATAGCCGAGCATCTTGTCGGAAGAATCCGCAGCATCCGGGAATTGCAATGGCAGGCCGCCGGCGCTGTAAGTGCCCAGTTGCAGCAGGCTGATGTGGTCAAAAGCGCTGCCTTTCAGCTCGGGCCAGTGCTGGCTGGCCTTGTCGGAGAATTCCAGTTTGCCGCTGGCCTGGGCGTAGGCGGCGAGGGTTGCGGTGAAGGTTTTGCTCACCGAGCCGATTTCGAACAGGGTGTTTTCACTCACCGGTTGTCCGGTGCTTTTGTCGGCGACACCGTAGTTAAAGTAGTGCGTCTTGCCATCGACGGTCACGGCCACGGCCAGCCCCGCAATGTCCTGTTGCTGCATGACCGGGGTCACGGTGGCCTTGACCAGCGCCTGCAACTGATCATCGGTTTGCTGGGCAGCCAGGCACGCGGCAGCGCCGAAAAACAGGCCGAAAGCGCTGCAAGAAATGAAATTGCTCGGGTTGATGAAGGACATGAGTGAACCACTCTCCATGAGTGTTGAGGGTGATATCCCGCTACACTGCGGGCGATTTTGTTGTTGGGCAACTGATCAGCGCCGACAATTTAGGCAGTCTGGCACTCGTCGACAAACGATGATATTTCGGATGAGCCATTAGAAAAATTTGGGACTGGGCATGATTCGACCTCAACTGCCGCTCAATGCACTGCGCGCGTTCGAAGCTTCGGCGCGGCATTTGAGCTTTACCCGCGCCGCTGTGGAATTGTGCGTGACTCAGGCGGCGGTGAGCCATCAGGTGAAAAGCCTTGAGGCGCAACTCAACGTCACCCTTTTCAAACGCCTGCCCCGCGGGCTGATGCTGACCAGTGAAGGCGAGACCCTGTTGCCGGTTTTGACCACGTCGTTCGATCATATCGCGCAGATGCTTGAGCGGCTGGCCGGCGGTCAGTACCGGGAAATGTTGACCGTGGGTGCCGTCGGAACCTTTGCGGTCGGTTGGTTGCTGCCACGGCTGCCAGACTTCCAGGCGAAACATCCGCTCATAGATTTGCGGCTGTCGACTCACAACAACCGGGTCGACGTCGCGGCTGAAGGGCTGGATTACGCGATTCGTTTTGGCGCCGGGGCGTGGCACGGCATTGAGGCAACGCGTCTGCTGGATGCGCCCCTGTCGGTGCTGTGCGTGCCGGAAATTGCCCGGCAGTTGCATACCCCGGGCGATCTGCTGCAACAGCGCTTGCTGCGTTCCTATCGCACCGATGAATGGCCGGAGTGGTTTCACGCCGCCGGCCTGGCGACCCACGCGGCGCCGCCGCAGAGCATTGTCTTCGATTCGTCGCTGGCGATGATGGAGGCCGCGGTGCAGGGCAGCGGGGTGGCGTTGGCACCGCCGCTGATGTTCGCCCGGCAACTGGCGGCGGACGTGATTCGTCAGCCGTTTGCGATTGAAATCACCACCGGCAGTTATTGGCTGACGCGCTTGCAGTCACGGCCGGAGACGGCGGCGATGATGGCGTTCAAAAACTGGCTGCTGCAAATCTCTGCCTGACACAAATCCCCTCCTGTGGGAGCGGGCTTGCTCGCGAAGGCTGTGTGTCAGTCAACTCAAATATCGACTGACACGCCGCCTTCGCGAGCAAGCCCGCTCCCACAGGGGACAGTGGTGGACTGCAGATCAGAATTCAGCGCACCAGACACGGCCGCTTGTTATCGAACGTCCACCCCGGTATCAAAAACTGCATCGCCACGCTGTCATCCCGCGCGCCGAGACCCATGCCTTTGTACAGCTCATGAGCCTTGGCCAGTTGATCCATATCCAGCTCCACCCCCAGCCCAGGTTTCTGCGGCACTTGCACGCAACCGTCGACAATTTTCAGCGGTGCCTTGGTCAGACGCTGGCCGTCCTGCCAGATCCAGTGCGTGTCGATGGCGGTGATGTCGCCCGGTGCCGCTGCCGCGACATGGGTAAACATCGCCAGCGAGATATCGAAGTGGTTGTTGGAGTGAGAGCCCCAGGTCAGGCCCCACTCATGGCACAACTGCGCGACACGTACCGAGCCTTGCATGGTCCAGAAGTGCGGGTCGGCCAACGGAATGTCCACCGACTGCAACTGAATGGCGTGACCCATCTCGCGCCAGTCGGTAGCGATCATGTTGGTCGCCGTCTTCAGTCCGGTAGCGCGGCGGAACTCGGCCATGACTTCGCGCCCCGAGTAACCGTTTTCCGCACCGCACGGGTCTTCGGCGTAAGCCAGCACCTTATGTTGATCGCGGCACAGGCGGATCGCTTCTTTCAGTGACCAGGCGCCGTTCGGATCAAGCGTGATACGCGCCTCGGGAAAGCGTTCGGCCAGTGCCGTCACGGCTTCGATTTCCGCGTCGCCGCTAAGCACGCCGCCCTTGAGTTTGAAATCCTGGAAACCGTATTTCGCCTGCGCCGCTTCGGCCAGACGCACCACCGCCTCGGCGCTCATGGCCTTCTCGTGACGCACGCGGAACCAGTCGTTATCGGCGTCCGGTTCGCTGCGGTAGGCGAGGTTGGTCTCGCGTTGATCGCCGACATAAAACAGATAACCGAGCATCTTCACTTGATCGCGTTGCTGGCCTTCGCCGAGCAGCGCCGCGACCGGTACGTCGAGGTGTTGCCCGAGCAAGTCGAGCAGGGCGGCTTCGAGTCCGGTGACCGCGTGGATGGTGATGCGCAGGTCGAACGTCTGCAGGCCACGGCCGCCGGCATCACGCTCGGCGAAGGTCTGGCGCACCTGATTGAGGATCTTCTGATAGTTGCCGATTGTGCTGCCGAGCACCAGGCTGCGAGCATCCTCCAGCGTCTGGCGGATGCGCTCGCCACCGGGCACTTCACCGACGCCAGTGTGGCCGGCGTTGTCCTTGAGAATGACGATATTGCGGGTGAAAAACGGCCCGTGGGCGCCGCTCAGGTTGAGCAGCATGGCGTCGTGGCCGGCCACGGGAATCACCTGCATTTCAGTGATGATTGGCGCTTTGGCAGTGTCGTGTGCGGTCATGTTTTTATCCTTGTCAGCATCTTTAAAAAGGAAGTCATGCGTGCTTCGGCGCGGCCTCGGCCACGGCGAGGTCAGCAGCGGGTTTCGGGGTGGTACGTGCAGCGAAGACGATGATCGCGGCGATGATCGAAGTCGCGGCCAGGCCATAGAGGCCGCCCTGAATCGAGCCGGTGTGTTCTTCGAGCAGGCCGAAGGTGGTCGGCGCGACGAAGCCGCCGAGGTTGCCTACCGAGTTGATCAGTGCGATCACTGCCGCGGCGATCCGTGCATCCAGATAGGCCTGCGGAATCGGCCAGAACAAAGACGAGGCGGACTTGAAGCCCAGCGCGGCAAAACAGATCGCGACAAAGGCGAAGATCGGCCCGCCGGTGGTGGACATGAACATCCCCGCCGCGGCGATCAACAACGCGGTGGCGACCCAGGCTTGCTGGTGCTTCCACTTGGCCGAGAAAGCGGCGAAGGCGTACATGCCGACGATCGACAGCAACCACGGGATCGAGTTGAACAGCCCGACCTGGAAGTCACTCATCTCGCCCATCTTCTTGATGATGCTCGGCAGCCAGAACGTCGCGGCGTAGATGGTCAGTTGAATGAAAAAGTAGATCAGGCAGAACAGGATGATCTGCCGGTCCTTGAGCAGTTTGCCCATTGATGGGCGGATCGGCGTCGCGGCTTCGCGGGCCTTCTGTTCATCGTCGATGGCGTTGACCAGTGCGTCCTGTTCGGCGCGGGTCAGCCATTTCGCGTCATGCGGTTTGGCGTCGAGCCAGAACCAGACGAACACGCACAGCCCGACGGAAAACATGCCCTCGATGAAGTACATCCATTGCCAGCCGTGCATGCCGAGGCCGTTGATCTGCAAGAGCAGGCCGGACAACGGGCCGGAAATTAGCGAGGCCACCGCCGAACCACTGAGGAAAATTGCAATCGCCTTGCCGCGTTCGGCGCCGGGTAGCCAGCGGGTGAAGTAGTAGATCACCCCGGGAAAGAACCCGGCTTCGGCCACGCCGAGCAGAAAGCGCAGGATGTAAAAGTGCGTTTCGTTCTGGATGAACGCCATGCCGGCGGCGACCAGGCCCCAGGTGAGCATGATGCGGGTCAGCCAGATACGCGCGCCGACTTTTTGCAAAAGCATGTTGGACGGCACTTCGAACAGCGCGTAACCGATGAAGAACAAACCGGCACCGAAGCCGTAGGCGGCAGCCCCGATGCCCAGATCATGTTCCATGTGAGTGCGGACGAAACCGATGTTCACCCGGTCAATGTAGTTGACGATGAACATGATCACGAAGAGCGGCAGGACGTGGCGTTTCACTTTCGAGATGGCGGACGCGAGTGTCGAATCGACGCCCTCGTTCATCCCGGAGACGGAGGTTTTCACTTGGTTTTCTCCCACTGATTATTTTTATGCGGGGTAGGGCTGGGTGTCGCGTTGTTGATAGACATCATACAACCTGATTTTTTTGTCCTACAAGTGGGGTGAAGCGATTAAATTTGTCTGGTGGGTAGATTTCTTATTTCTTTTTAGCGATTTACCCCGTTTTTATTGGGATGGATTGCTTGTGTCAGACGCGTTTCATGGTTTTTCATGTCAAGGTTCAAACAGATCAGCCACCGTGCCTACTCCGGTTTTTTTCGTTTTATTGAGTGTTGTCATACAAGTTGAAAGTGGTTTCGGCGCTAAAATCGACTCGTCAGCCATCACGCAGTGCTACGATCGACAAGCCCCGATGACCGGAACCGATCATGCAAGAAGACCTCGACGCCCCTGCGCCCAAACGTGCACACAACCTCGCACACGATCTGGTGGAGAAACTCACCCAGAGCATCCTGCTTGGCCAGTTGTCGCCCGGCGACAAGCTGCCGTCGGAGAACGCCATTGTTCAGGAGCACGGCGTCAGTCGCACGGTGGTGCGCGAAGCGATTTCCAAGTTGCAGGCGTCGGGCCTGGTCGAGACGCGGCACGGCATCGGCAGTTTCGTCATCGAGCGCGCTGCCGAGCAGGGCTTGCGCCTGAATGTCGATACCGCGCTCGGCGTGCGCAGCATTCTTGAATTGCGCATGGGCCTGGAGACGCAGGCTGCGGCGTTGGCCGCGTCACGTCGCAGCGAGCAGCAACTGCTGCAGATGCGCCAAGCGCTGGATGACTATCAGCGTTTGCTGGACAGCAACGACAGTTGCGTTGAGGCTGATCGACGTTTTCATCTGCTTATTGCCGAAGCCACCGGCAACGTCTGCTTCAGCGAAATCATGCAGCACCTGGGCAGCGCGATGATTCCGCGTCAGCGGCTCAACGCTGCCGAGCGTGGCGCGGCGGATCTGAGCAAGCTGGGGCAGTTGGCCCATCTGGAGCACGAAGCGATCCTGAATGCGATCAAGCGTCAGGATCCGGACGCGGCGCGCGCGGCCATGTGGCTGCACCTGACCAACAGCCGCGACCGTTTCAGTGCTCAAGGCTGATTGCCGTTGGTCTGCTCGATAGCACGGCGTGCAGAGGCACGCTTCCAAGCTGTATGGCCCGGGTTCTCCGGACCTCCTTGGTGAGGTGTGTCATGGCTAATGATTTGCTGTTTCAAGGTGGTGTGCTGCCGACCGATCCGACCCGTCCGGTACCCGGCACGGATGAGCCGACACTGGCCGATCACGATGCGCCGCCGGGCATGAGCCCGGGACGTGATCCGTTGAGTGATGCCGATCGGCCGGAAGACTGGAAGGACCCGGCGGCGGACGATGATGTGCCGCCAGCGGATGAGCCGACGCCGTTGTCGGATGACAGGCGCTGAGGCTAACCCGGCACGAGATATTTATAGTCTGCGCCGGCCCGTTCGCGAGCAAGCTCGCTCCCACAGGTAGAACGCATCCCCCTGTAGGAGTGAGCCTGCTCGCGATGGGGCCATCAGCCTCAGTAAAAACCTCGATCAGACCTCAACTGGTCGACCCTCCACCCGCCGCTCCAGATTCAACGCCAGCACACTGATCAACACCACCGCCGACCCCGCCAGCACCATCAGCGTCGGTCGCTCGCCCAATCCCAGCGAAGCAATCCCCATCGCCGTCGGTGGTATCAGGTACAACGTCATCGTCGCCCGACTCAAGTCCACATGCTTGAGCACAAAGCCCCAGGCCAGATAGGCCAGTGCGCTGGGAAATACCCCCAGTGCCAGCACTGCCCACTGCACTCGCAGCGGCGCTTTCACCACCGCCGCACCCAGCCCCGGCAGATAAATCAGCAACAGCAGCGTCCCCGACCACACCGCGTAACAAGCCAGACTGAAGCCGTCATAACGCCGGGCGTGATGTTTTTGCAGGGCGAAGTAAATGCTCGATGACAGCGCCGCCAGCAGAATCAGCAAGCCATGCGCGTCGATCTGCCCCAGGCCCCGATCGGCGCTGACCACGATCACCACCCCGACCAGTCCCAGCAAGACGCAGCCCCATCGCCAGACACTGACCTGATCCTTGAACACGTAACGCGCCAGCAGCGTACTGAACAGCGGGCTCGACTGCGCCAGTACGCTGGAGGCGCCGGCACTGACGCTTTGCTGGCCGATGTTCAGCGCCACGTGATGCAGGCTGACGGCAAAAAATCCCAGGGCGAACAACAGCGGCACATCGCGCGGTTGCGGCAGGCGAATGCCCTTGAACGCCGCGATCACGGCCATGAACAACGACGCCAGGAGAAACCGCAGCAATGCCAGATGCCCGGGGTCGTAGGCTTGCAGGCCGATGTGAATGCCGGTGGGTGAATAGGCCCAGCAGCCGACCACGAAGGCCATGGCCAGAATGATTTTCAAGGGAGAAGGAGACGGCATGATCGGCGCACCGCAAGGGTTGATGCGCCGAGTATCCGGGCGGTCAACAAGTCTCCACAACTGACTTATACTGCGCTGAATGTTCACTTTGAGTGATGAGTATGGAGCTGGCGCAGATCCGCATGTTCAAGACCGTGGCTGATGAGGGCAGCATTGCCCGCGCCGCGGAAAAATTGTTTTGTGTGCCGTCGAACATCACCGCACGGATCAAGGCATTGGAAGCTGAACTCGGTTTGGCGCTGTTTCTGCGCGAAGGACGCGGGCTGCGGATCAGCCCGGCGGGGCAGACGTTTCTTGCGTATGCCGAGCGGATTCTGGCGCTGACCGCCGAAGCCAAGCGCGCGGTGGATCCCGCCGCCGAACCGTCCGGCCCGCTGCGTATCGGCGCGATCGAGTCCTCGGCCACCGGGCGTTTGCCGCGGCTGTTGGCCAAGTTTCACCAACGCTATCCGCAGGTGGCGCTGGAGTTGACCACTGGCACCTGGGGCCAATTGCTCGACGACACCGTCAGCCATCGCCTGGACGGCGCCATCGTCGCGGTGGACGTCGAGCGCTCGCAACTGAAACGCACGCCGATGTACCGCGAGGAGCTGCTGCTGATTGCTTCGACGTCGTTCGGCCCGGTGCGTGACATCCACGACTTGCAGGATAAAACCGTGTTCATGTGGCCGCAGGGTTGCCCGTATCGGGCGGCGCTGGAGCACTGGTTGTTGCGTCAGGGGCAGGCGCTGCCGATTGTCAGCCTGGCGAGTTACGGGGCGATTGTCGGTTGCGTGAGTGCTGGCGCCGGGGTGGCCTTGGTGCCTAAAGGCGTGTTCGAGCAATACGCCAAAGGCGCTGGCTGCGTGGGCTATGAGTTTCCCGAACTGACGGCGATCGACAACCTGTTTTACTGGCACGAAAACGCCGGGGTACACCCGGCGCGTGAGGCGTTCGTGGCGATGTTGCGCGAAGAATTCCTCTGACCCCGCTACACCCGCATTCCCTGTGTAGGAGCTGCCGAAGGCTGCGATCTTTTGACTTTGTTATTGAAGAACAAGATCAAAGGATCGCAGCCTTCGGCAGCTCCTACTTGGGAGGGGGTCAAGGAGTCAGGTCGCGCATCAGCAGGCCAAAGCGCAAATCCACCGCATCCGGAATCGGCAGGTAAACCGTGTGCCCGTCGCCGGGGGCGACTTCAATGGTTTCACCCTTGGCACTCTGCAACTGGTGCAGGTCGAAGTGGAAATTACCCTTGGGTGTCATCAGTTCCAGATGATCGCCCAAGGCAAAACGGTTCTTCACTTTGACCTCGGCCAACCGGTCGCGGCGCTCGCCGGTCAGTTCGCCAACGAACTGCTGGCGCTCGGACACCGAGCTGCCGTTCTGATAGTTCTGGTATTCGTCATGCACATGGCGACGCAGGAAACCTTCGGTGTAGCCGCGCTGGGCCAGTGATTCCAGATCGGTCATAAGGCTGCGATCGAACTCACGTCCGGCCACTGCATCGTCGATCGCCCGGCGATAGACCTGGGTGGTGCGCGCGCAATAGAAGTGCGATTTGGTCCGGCCCTCGATCTTCAGCGAATGCACGCCCATGCGCGTCAGGCGTTCGACGTGTTGCACCGCGCGCAGATCCTTGGCGTTCATGATGTAGGTGCCGTGCTCGTCTTCAAAAGCGGGCATCAACTCATCGGGGCGATTGGCTTCCTGCAGCAGAAACACCTGATCGGTCGGCGCGCCGATGCCCAGGGTCGGCTCCGGCTGGAAGGTCTGCACGATCTCGCCGAGCTGGTTTTCCGTGGCTTGCTGCGCCGAATACTTCCAGCGGCAGGCGTTGGTGCAGGTGCCCTGATTCGCGTCGCGCTTGTTCATGTAGCCCGACAGCAGGCAGCGCCCGGAGTAGGCCATGCACAGCGCACCGTGGACGAACACCTCCAGCTCCATGCCCGGTACCTGTTCACGGATTTCACCGATTTCTTCCAGCGACAGCTCCCGCGACAGAATGATCCGGCTCAGACCTTGTTGCTGCCAGAACTCGACGCTCGCCCAGTTCACCGTGTTGGCCTGCACCGAAAGGTGGATCGGCATCTGCGGAAAATGTCGGCGCACCAGCATGATCAGGCCGGGGTCGGACATGATCAGCGCGTTCGGCGCCATCTCGATCACTGGCGCCAGATCCTTGAGGAAGGTCTTCAGTTTGGCGTTGTGCGGGGCGATGTTGACCACCACGTAGAAGCGCTTGCCCTGGGCCTGCGCCTCGCGAATGCCGAGGGCGAGGTTGGCGTGGTCGAATTCGTTGTTGCGCACCCGCAGGCTGTAGCGCGGCTGCCCGGCATAGACCGCGTCGGCACCGTAGGCGAAGGCGTAGCGCATGTTCTTCAGGGTGCCGGCAGGGGCGAGCAATTCCGGGGCGGCGAGGGGGAGGTCTGGCTTCATGGCGGCATCGGTCGCAAAAGCGCGGCAGGGTAGTGCAGTGGCAAGTGCGGTTTATTGATCTGGATCTACGTTTGAGTGCGTGGTCTTCATCTGTGCAGAAAGGGCACAGATCATGTGCCGGTTCCACTGTGTTCGGTGCGGCGGTGGCTGCTTAAGATTCGCTTGTCAAATCAACCGAGGCAGGACTTTCCCATGCAGGACTTTACTCGCCGCTTTCTCACCGCTTGTGCATTTTCCGGGGTATTGGCCAGCAGCGCAGCGATGGCCGACAACCACCCGACCATTCGGGCAATGTCCGGCGCTACACCGGTCGATCATCTGCCAGCGGGCAAGTCTGCGCTGGTGGTGATCGACTTCCAGAATGAATATTTCAGCGGCCGGATGCCGATCCCGGACGGTGCCGCTGCCCTGGCGAAAACCCGTGAGCTGATCACCTTTGCCGACAGTCACAAGATCCCGGTGTATCACGTGCAGCACGTTGCCCCGGCCGGCTCGCCAGTGTTTGCCATCGATGGCCAGACCGTCAAATTTCACCCGGACATGCAGCCGCGCCCGCAAGACGTGGTGCTGCAAAAGAGCACCGTCAGCGTGTTCGCCAGCACCGACCTTGACCAGCAATTGAAAAAGGCCGGCATCCAGACCCTGATCATTTCCGGCCTGATGACCCACGCCTGCGTGGCGGGTGCCGCACGGGACGCCGCGCCTTTGGGCTACAACGTGATTGTCGCGTCCGATGCCTCGGCGACCCGCGCCATCACCCGCGCCAACGGCGTGTCTATCGACAAAGATTCGCTGCACAAGGCCGCGCTGGCGGAAGTCGAAGACACCTTCGGCGACGTGTTGAGCACTGCGCAGATCGTCAAACTGCCGGTGCGCTGATTAGCCGGGCTGCATCGTCCAGGCAATCTATGCTCCATGAACAAAGATGGCACTCGCGCGCGCCCCGGCTGACTAAGGTTCGGGGCGTGCGAGACGCCTGACTGACATGGATCGGACATGAACGAAAAAACCCTGCAATTCAAATCCCTCACCGTGCTGTTGCTATTGGTGACGGTCGCCTTCATCTGGATTCTGTTGCCGTTTTACGGTGCGGTGTTCTGGGCGGTGATTCTCGGCATTCTGTTTGCGCCGATGCAGCGCAAGTTACAGCTCAAATTCGGCTGGCGGCGCAACCTGACAGCGCTCTGCACTCTGGGCATCTGCCTGGTGATCGCGATTCTGCCGGTGATCATCCTCAGCATCCTGTTGGTCCAGGAAGGCGCGACGGTGTACAACAACATCGAAAGCGGCCAACTGGACATCGGTGCCTATCTGGCACAGTTCAAACACAGCCTGCCCCCGTATTTTCAGCATTTGCTCGATCGCTTCGGCATGGGCGAACTCAACGGTCTGCGCGAGAAAATCGTCAAGGCGTCGATGCAGGGCAGTCAGGTGCTGGCCAGTCAGGCGTTCAGTTTCGGTCAAGGCACATTCGAGTTCGTGGTCAGCTTCGGCATCATGCTGTACCTGCTGTTTTTCTTTCTGCGCGATGGCGCCGAGCTGGTGCGCAAGGTACGCACCGCGGTGCCGTTGGAAGAGAGCCACAAACGCCGTTTGCAGTTGAAGTTCAATCGGGTGGTACGCGCGACGGTCAAGGGCAACCTGGTGGTGGCGGTCACTCAAGGGGCATTGGGTGGGGCGATTTTCTGGTTTCTCGACATTCCCAGCGCGTTGCTGTGGGCGGTGCTGATGGGCTTTCTGTCGCTGTTGCCGGCGGTGGGTGCGGGGATCGTCTGGGCGCCGGTGGCGGTGTACTTCCTGCTCAGCGGGATGATCTGGCAGGGCATGGTGCTGGGGTTGTTCGGGGTGTTTGTGATCGGTCTGGTGGACAACGTGCTGCGCCCGATCCTGGTCGGCAAGGACACGCGCATGCCGGATTACATGATCCTGATCTCGACCCTCGGCGGCCTCGCGGTGTTTGGCCTCAACGGTTTCGTGATCGGGCCGCTGATCGCAGCGCTGTTCATGTCCAGTTGGGCGTTGTTCATCGAGACCAAACCGAAAGTCCAGTTGCCTTAAGCGTGGAATGGGCGGCTGACGATTTTCTGCGACAGGGCCTGCGCCGCGGGCAGCGAAGTGAGCGGGCCGCTGATCGGCTCGCCATCGCGCACCAGATACCAGCAGGCGAGCAATCCCGACGCTCTGAGCGATGCGGGAACAGCGCTGCCGATTACCGACATGATTTGAACCTGAGCCATGACAAGTACCTCCATCAATCTGTGGAGCTACCTTATGGATTCGTTGCGCTCAGGGACAATCAACGCTTTCGATAGTGGTCATTGATCACAGTGAGGACTGCATCAGTCGACAACCTGGTCGAGCATGTGCACCACTTCGCGCTCATTGAGCAGGCCCTTGTGCACGAGATTCTCCGCCAGCAGCGAAAGAAACTTGGCGCAGCGGTGGCCTTCCAGGTGTTTCAGTTCAGTCAACGCGCTGTACACCTTGCTTGAAGTGCACAGACCGACGATGCGGTGCGGATTTTGTGTAGGCATGGGTCGTCCTTGTTTTTATCAACCTGTTGTTTACGGACGGATTCAGATTGCGGTTCCGTCATGACAAATAGATGACCGTTCTGTGTTTTGCCCCCAACGGTCAAGTCCATCATGCCGACTTTAGCTGCTGGAACTGTCCTCACAGCGACCTTGGCGAGATTTTTTCAGACTCTGCCCGACCGACGGTCATAAAAAAGCCCCGCTATAAAGCGGGGCTTGTTGGTTGCGATTACCAGCGCGGACCACCGTAGTAGCCGTGTGGCCGGCCGTAGTAGCCGCGTGGTGGGCCGTAGTAGACCGGGCCAGGCACGTAGACCGGTTGTTGCACATAGACCGGGGCCGGCTGGTAGTAGACCGGTGGCGGCGGTTGTTGCACATAAACCGGTGCCGGTTGAGCGTAAACAGGCTGTTGCACGTAGACCGGCCGGTCCTGGTTGATCAACGCGGAGCCGATGATGGCCGAGCCGACGATCGCACCAAACACTGCCGGACCCTGCCAGCCACCGCCGTGGGCTTCTGCCTGACCTGTGATAGCGAATGCACCAATCAACAAGGCCACGATGGGGAGTTTACGAATCATGATAATTCCTCGGTTCTTCGACCCGGCGTCCGGGCCTGCACCAGGCCCAAAGTTGTCGCGGGGATACTTCTATGACAGCGAAATTCTGAAAATCAGCACAGCCGCTGGGTAAATTTTGTGTAAGGTCTGTACCGGCTTCTTTACCGGAAGGTCAAAGGGGCACGCGGCCCGTTGCAGACAGGCGCTTATGATCGTCCAGAACCCGATGGAATGGCTAACTCCGTCCATCCGAAAGTCCGTTTTCAAGGAGAAGTTTCATGCAGATGAATCCCAACAAAGATACCCAGCTGTGCATGTCCCTGTCGGGGCGTCCGGGGAATTTCGGTCTGCGCTTTCATAACCATTTGTATGAGCAGTTGGGCCTGAACTTCTATTACAAGGCGTTCAGCAGTCAGGACCTGCCGGGGGCCGTCGGCGGCATTCGTGCGCTGGGGATTCGCGGTTGCGGTGTGTCGATGCCGTTCAAGGAAGCGTGCATTGCGCTGGTCGATGAGCTGGATGCGTCGGCAGCGGCGATCCAGTCGATCAACACCATCGTCAACACCCACGGCCACCTCAAGGCCTACAACACCGACTACATCGCCATCGCGCAATTGCTGGAAACCCACGCGGTACCGCAAGACACGACGTTTGCCCTGCGCGGCAGCGGCGGCATGGCCAAAGCGGTGGCCAGTGCCTTGCGCGATGGTGGCTACAAGAATGGCTTGATCGTTGCGCGTAACGAGCGCGCCGGGCGCGCATTGGCCGATTCGCTGGGCTATCGCTGGCAGGCGGAGCTCGGCGACGAGCGGCCGCAGATGCTGATCAACGTCACCCCGGTGGGCATGGACGGAGGGCCGGAGGCGGGGCAACTGGCGTTCGCGCCTGAAGTGATTCAGGCGGCCGGGATCGTGTTCGATGTGGTAGCGATTCCGTCGGAAACTCCGCTGATCGTGCGGGGGCGGGCCGAGGGCAAGAAGGTGATTACCGGGCTTGAAGTGATTGCGATCCAGGCGCTGGAGCAGTTTGTGCTGTACACCGGGGTGCGGCCGAGTGAAGAGCAGTTTGCGGCGGCGGTGGCGTTTGCCCGGAGCTGATGAGTTGTGCTGGCTGGGCGGGCCTCTTCGCGAGCAGGCTCGCTCCCACAGTTGAATTTTTGTCATGCACAGATTGTGTGTTCGCTGTAGATCCTCTGTGGGAGCGAGCCTGCTCGCGAAGGATGCACCACGGTCTCAAGCCAGACATCCATGCCTATACTGCCTCCCCAGCCAGCCCAGACTTGCCACCCACAAAAACCGTGACCGAGGCCCGCCATGCACCCACCCATTCTCAACCTGCATCAGGTCGAACTCGAACCCTTGCCCGAAGCCCTTGCCCCGGAAGGTGAAACCGCTGGCCGCTATCAACAACGCATGGCGCGCATCGGCCAGCAGCTTGGTGCGCAGAAACTCGGCTATCGGTTGTACGCCTTGCCGCCAGGCATGCGCGGTAGTCCGTTTCACAGCCATCGGGTCAATGAAGAGATGTTCTATGTGGTGGCCGGGGAGGGCGAAGTGCGGTTAGGGGCCGAACGCTTTCCGATTCGCGCGGGCGACGTGATCGCCTGCCCGCCGGGCGGACCGGAAACGGCGCATCAGATCATCAACACCAGCGACGGGGAGCTGCGTTACCTGGCGGTCAGCACCCAGCAGCAACCGGATATCTGTGAATACCCGGACTCCAACAAATACGCGGTGATGGACAACTTCAAAGTCGATGACCAGGGCAATGCGTCAGGCTTTGTTGCCGTGGCGCGGCAGGCGGATGGTGTGGACTACTGGGATGGTGAATAAATAGAGATCTTCGGCTTGGTGCAGACCCTGTGGGAGCGGGGGTGATTATTCGAGACGCGCCAGGCGTTCTTCCAGTGCGGCAATTCGTGCTTCCAGCTCTTCAATGCGTTCAACTGACACACCGCTGGTCGAGCGTTCCCCAGGATTCTGCCGCGCCGCCAGGATCGCCTCGATATCTGCCGGATCGCCCAGCGCATGGGTGTAGCGGTCTTCGCGCTGACCGGCCTGACGTGGAATCAACACCGCCAGTCCGCGCGCGATCAGGCGCTCAAGCTGATGCACCACTTGCTCGGCATCCTCGAAGTCGTGCATGCGGCCGCTGCGGGTCAGCAGCTCATTCACCGTCTGCGGGCCACGCAGGAACATCAGGCCAGTGAGAGTCACTTGGGGCGGCACCAGTTCCAGCGCCTTGTCGAGCTTGTGCTCCCAGCGGTCGGCGCGACTGCCCATGACCAGTTTGGCGTAACCGTGGCTTTCCAGCGCCCGCAGGCTCTGGCCAACCTGGCCTTGAGTCAGGTTCATCACCGGCTCGCGGCTGGTTTTCTGATTGCAGGCCAGCACCAGCGCATTGAGGGTCAGCGGATAGGTTTCCGGGCTGGTGGCCTGTTTTTCGATCAACGCACCCAGGATGCGGATTTCCGTGGCGTTGAGCCGTGGTTCGTCGGTGGTGGTTGCAAGTTCGGTGGTCATCGCGCGTTCCCTCTGCAGTCGAAGGCGCCTAGCCTAATCCTTGGTTAACAAAAGGCAAGCCGTGTGGTCATCAAGCATGGCTATAATCGCCTCCACGTTCCACCCAGCCACTACACGAGACTGCCATGACTATTTCCCTGTACGCCGCATCCGTCCCGGTTTTTCAACAAATGCTCAACGCCCTGAGCGATGTCCTGAAAAAGGCTGAAGCCCACGCCACCGAGAAAAACATCGACCCGAACGCCTTCCTGCAAGCGCGCCTGTACCCGGACATGTTCCCGCTGGTGCGTCAGGTGCAGATCGCGGTCGACTTCGCCAAGGGCGTTTCCTCGCGTCTGGCCGAAGTCGAAATCCCGAAATATGACGACACCGAAACCACCTTCGCCGAGCTGCAGGCGCTGATCGCCAAGGTCCTGGCCTATATCGGCGAGATCAAGCCGGAGCAGATCAATGGCAAGGAAGGCATCGAGATCGTGACCCGTCCGGGCACGCCGAAGGAGAAGCGCTTCAGCGGCCAGGCTTACCTGCTGAGCTACGGTCTGCCGCAGTTCTTCTTCCACGTCACCACCACCTACGCGCTGCTGCGCCACAACGGTGTTGAAGTGGGTAAACGCGATTACATGGGCGCGTACTAAATCGTTAGAAGCCCTCACCCTAGCCCTCTCCCAGGGGGAGAGGGGACTGATCGCGTTGTTTGTTCGAGATACGCCGACTTGATCTATCGAGTTGAACTCAAGGCTTGAATGCGACAAAGATCGGCTCCCTTTCCCCCCTCGCCCCTTGGGGGGAGAGGGTTGGGGTGAGGGGGGAAAGATCTCGGCCACAAAAAAGCCCGCCAGGGTTCACACCTTGGCGGGCTTTTCATTGCAGCAATTGTTACGCAGTGCGCTGGGCTTTTGCCTCTTCACCCAGGCACGCCGCGGCGGTAAACAGCACATCGGTGGACGAATTCAACGCCGTCTCCGCCGAGTCCTGCAACACCCCAATGATGAAACCGACCGCCACCACCTGCATGGCAATCTCGCTCGGGATACCGAACAGGCTGCACGCCAGCGGAATCAGCAGCAGCGAGCCGCCGGCCACGCCCGAGGCGCCACAGGCGCAGATCGCCGCGACAACGCTGAGCAGGATCGCGGTCGGGATGTCCACGGCAATCCCCAGCGTGTGCACGGCGGCCAGGGTCAGCACGGTGATGGTGATCGCCGCGCCAGCCATGTTGATGGTTGCGCCCAGCGGGATCGATACCGAGTAGGTGTCTTCGTGCAGGCCCAGGCGCTTGCTCAGTTCCAGGTTGACCGGAATGTTCGCCGCCGAGCTGCGGGTGAAGAACGCGGTGATCCCGCTTTCGCGCAGGCACTTGAGGGTCAGCGGGTACGGGTTGCGGCGCAGTTTCCAGAACACGATCAGCGGGTTCATCACCAGCGCGACGAACAGCATGCAGCCCAGCAGCACGCCCAGCAGGTGCGCGTAACCGATCAGTGCGCCGAAGCCCGAGGTCGCGAGGGTCGAGGCCACCAGACCGAAAATGCCCAGAGGTGCGAAGCGAATCACCACGCGCACGATCAGCGTCACGCCGTTGGACAGATCGCCAACCACTTCGCGGGTGGTGTCACCGGCGTGGCGAATCGCGACGCCCATGCCGATCGCCCAGGCCAGAATGCCGATGAAGTTGGCATTCATCAGTGCGCTGACCGGGTTATCGACCACGCTCAACAGCAGGCTCTGCAGGACTTCAGTGATCCCGCCCGGAGCCGTCACCGCGACGTTGTCGGTGGACAGCACCAGATGCGAGGGAAACGCCATGCTGGCAACCACCGCCACCACCGCCGCAGCGAATGTGCCGAGCAGATACAGAAACAGGATCGGCCGGATATGGGTTTCCTGACCGTGCTTGTGGTTGGCGATCGACGCCATTACCAGCACGAACACCAGAATCGGCGCCACGGCTTTCAGCGCCGAGACGAACACTTTGCCGATGAACGCCGAGCCTTTCGCCGCTTCCGGGGCGAACAGCGCCAGAGCGATACCGGCAATCAGGCCGATCAGGATCTGCGTGACCAGGCTGAGGTTTTTCAGGCGTTGCAATAGAGAAGGGGATGAAGCGGTCATAACGGCATCTCTGATTTTTTATAGGGTGCAAGGTTGCGTGAAACCGGTGATACATCGGGGGCAGGTCACCGGCACGAACCGAAAGGGCTGACGCGCCATCAACGCTGTTAAACAGGCCGCTGATTAGGGTGTACGTTTTTCAGGGCGCGGACTTTATCACAGCGTAGGCGTTATCCTTCAGGCCTGTGACGATCTGCCACCGGATTGATCGGCAAGTCGGCAGGTTTGTGCAAGTCAGCCCGGAAACACTCTGTTAAGATTCGCCATCCTCATTTTCATAGTCTGCCAGCGGGCCTCTTGGTCATCGCTGGTGTCGTCGTTTTGCTGGAGTTGCTCATGCTGTTGCCCATTCTTCTGTTGTCCGCCGCCGGATTCACGGTGCTGACCACAGAGTTCGTCATCGTCGGCCTGTTGCCGGCCATTGCCCGCGACCTGGCGGTAACCATTCCGCAGGCCGGTTTGCTGGTGACTCTATTCGCTTTCACGGTGGCGATGTTCGGTCCATTTTTGACCGCGTATTTCGCCCGGTTCGAGCGGCGCAAGTTGTTCATCACGATTTTGATCATGTTCGGCCTGGCCAACACCGTTGCGGCGCTGGCGCCGAACATCTGGGTCATGGCCATCGCCCGGCTGATCCCGGCGCTCGGCCTGCCGGTGTTCTGGGCCTTGGCCAGTGAGACGGCGGTGGACATCGTCGGCCCGGATCACGCCGGCCGCGCGATTGCCAAGATCGGCTTCGGCATTGTTTGCGCGACGGTGTTCGGCATTCCGGTGGGCACCTTGATTTCCGATGCGTTCGGCTGGCGCAGTGCGTTCGCGATTCTGGCGGTGATCGCTTTCGCCAAGGCCTTGCTGCTGTTTGTTTACCTGCCGAAAACCAGTCTGCACCAGCATCAGGTCAGTTTTGCTTCGCAGTTCAAGATCCTGCGCAACCCGCTGATGATCGGCCATGTGCTGTTGTCGATTCTGGTATTCAGCGGCATGTTCACCGCTTATACCTATCTGGCCGACATTCTTGAGCGTCTGGCCGGGTTCAACGGTACGGTGGTTGGCTGGTGCCTGATGGGCTTCGGTGCGGTCGGGCTGATCGGCAACTCACTGGGCGGTCGCGCGGTGGATCGTCATCCACTGGGCGCCTCGGTGTTGTTCTGCGCGTTCATGATTGCCGGCATGGTCTCGCTGGTGCCGAACATTCACTCGACGGTGGGGCTGGCGGTGGCCATGGGCATCTGGGGTATCACCCAGGCTGCGTTGTTCCTGGTCAGCCATGTACGCCTGATGAAGGCCGCACCGGAAGCGCCAGCCTTTGCCGCCTCGCTGAATATCGCCGGGGCCAACCTCGGGATCGGCCTCGGAGCGATGATCGGCGGTCGAGTGATCGACAGTGCCGGCCTCGGCTTTCTGGGGTTCGCCGCTGCCGGGTTCATCCTGCTGTCGGTGTTCCTCGCCATGGTGCTGATGACGCTCAAGCCGCGCGAAGCGTGCGCCCAGACGTCATAACGCGGTAAACAGCTCGCGTCGGGCACCTTCGGTAATCGCAACGATGCCGGGGTGCTTGACCTTGCGCTCCACCGAAATGGCATAGAACGACTCGGTCACCGCGTCGGTCTGGCCAATCTCCTCGACGCCGTACTGGCGTTTGACTTCATCGGCAATCACGCTCGGGCCGATGAAAATCCCGCTGCCCGATTGGCCGAAGGCCTGCATCAGGGCGCTGTCATCGAACTCCCCGACGATTCGCGGCTGTATCTGTTGCTCGGCGAACCAGCGTTGCAAACGGCTGCGCACCACGGTTTCCGCCCCGGGAATCAGCAGCGGTGCGCCGTTGAGGCTGCGCGGGAAATCCTGCCCGTATTGTGCCGCCAGCTGCGCGGTGGCGAAGAAACTGATTCCGCATTCGCCGAGCTTCTGGCTGTAGCCCTTGATGTCGAGGTGCGACGGCATCGGGCTGTCGGAAATCACCAGGTCCAGGCGCTGGATGGCCAGATCCGCCAGCAGGCGTTCGAGTTTGTCTTCGCGGCAGGTGATGCGTAGCGGCTCGTGCAACTCCATGGTCGGCGCAATCAGGCGGTAGACGATGGACTTGGGCACCACGTCCGCCACGCCGACGCGGAACAGGATCTGCTGCTCGTTGGGCTGGGCGCGCAGCATCAGCTCCAGTTCGCCGCCTAACTGAAACATCTGCTCGGCGTAGGGCAGGGCTTGGCGTCCGGCTTCGGTCAGCTCCAGTTGGCGGCCGACCCGTTGAAACAGTTCGATGCCGTAGGTTTGTTCGAGCAGCGAAATCTGCCCGCTGATGGTTTGTGGCGTGAGGTTAAGCTGCTCGCAGGCACGCACGATGCTGCCGGTTTTGGCGACCACCCAGAAGTAATGCAGTTGTCGGTAGTTGAGCATCGAGCCACGACCTCTGTTTTGAAGGTATTGGATTCGTAAAAACCGAAGTATAGCCGCTAAAAATACGAATTTTACTGAAGTGTTTGTCTCCCTAGAATGCCCAGCCATCGACGGGCGGTCTGTGACCCTGTCTGTTCATTCGAAGGAAGTCCCATGAAATACACAATTCCAGCGTTGATGTTTACGTCTTTACTGCTTATGGCCGGTTGCGATCAGGCCGAGAAAAGCGCCCAGCAGTTGATGGGCAAGGCCGCCGAAAGCGCCAAACAGGCGATCGACGACACGCACAAGGCTGCTGAACAAGCACTCAGCGAAGCCACCGGCGGCCTGATCGAGAAAAAAGAAACACCGGAAAAAGACGCGGAAAAATCCGAATCTTCCTCCAAGACCATCTAAACCGTCTTACACAGAGTCAGGACTGACCCATGGAATATCTGTTAGAACTCGCCGCCAGCCCCGCCGCCTGGGTTGCTTTGGCCACACTGGTGGTGATGGAGATCGTGCTCGGCATCGATAACCTGATCTTTATTTCGATCCTGACCAACAAACTGCCCGTGCAGCATCGGCAGAAGGCGCGGCGCATCGGTATCGGCATGGCGCTGATTCTGCGTCTGGCCCTGTTGAGCACCATCGCCTTCATTGTGCAGTTGACTGCCCCCGTGATCGAAATCATGGGCCAGGCGTTCTCATGGAAGGACATGATCCTGATTGCCGGTGGTCTGTTCCTGGTGTGGAAAGCCACAACCGAGATCCATCACAGCATGGACCCGGCGCCGGAAGACCCGAAATCCGCGACATCGACCGTGACCTTGGGTTTTGCGGCTGCGATCGGTCAGATCCTGATGCTGGACATGGTGTTCTCGATCGACAGCATCATTACCGCGGTGGGCATGACTGAGCACTTGCCGATCATGGTGATCGCAGTGGTGGTCTCGGTAATGGTGATGCTGTTCGCGGCTGAACCGCTGGCCAAGTTCATCAACGACAACCCGACGGTGGTGATGCTGGCGCTGGGCTTCCTGATCATGATCGGCATGACGCTGATCGCCGAAGGCTTCGGCGCCCACGTACCGAAAGGGTATGTGTACGCGGCCATGGCGTTCTCGGCAGCGATTGAGGTGTTGAACATGATGTCGCGCCGGGCGAAGCAGAAGAAACTGGCGCAGCAGGCGTAAGCGCTGACCAGCCAAAAGCCCCCTGAGCGCCAAGCGTTCAGGGGGCTTTTTTATGGGCGGAACGTTTGCAGTATCAATGTGCGGTCGCGTGCCGTACGTTGTGCTTTTGCGGTTTTTCGACCGCCACAGGTGGCTGCGGGTGATGGTGGCGCCGCGAAATTCGCAGCACGCCCCATAACATGGCAGCGGCCACGGCCAGCCAGCCGGCGATCAGCATTACGATAGTCATGGTCAGGCTCATCAGTGCCTCCTCTTTGCCCTGCGTCGGGCACTCACTTTTTCAATTCGCTCTGTTTCAGTGACAGTCTAGACAATGGGGTGTTTCAGACTATTGACCAAAGGTCGGTAATGACCAATCAGTTCGCTCTATGCAAACGATCGGTCTGAGGTTTAAGGCTATACCGCAGGCCTGCGCCGCCCTATGATCGCAGGCGTTGCCGGAACACGATGACCGGCGTCTGACGAGAGTGATGATGGTGCAGGTATTTTCTCGATTGCGAGGGGCGTTGCTGGTGGCCGGTTGCGCGGCGGTGTTGGCAGGGTGTGCGGGCAGTGTCGCGCCGCAGGTCAAGCGTCTGCCGGAACGGGTCGAACTCAGCGGCACGTTCTATCGCGGCGAAGCCAATCAGAGTGGTCCGCAAGTGCTGGCCAGCCTGTTGTCGCAGCAAGGCATCATGATCACCCCGGGCCTGCTGGAAAAACCGTTGCATCTGCCGGGGGCACAGGATCAGTTGCAGCAGAATCTGCAGAACCTGGCCCGTGATTACGGCATGGTGGTCTACCCGCTGGACAAGAACCTGCCTGCCTTGTTGACTCAGGTGGCGGCCGGTTATCCGGTGATGGTGCGCTTCAGTGAAGGCTCGGCGTTCTGGGCTGAACCGCGTTACGCGATCCTTTCCGGTTATGACCGGCTGAAACAGAAGGTGCTGTTGCGCGCCGGGATGAATCGCCGCGAACTGATGAGTTTCAGTTCCTTTGAATCCGCCTTCGAAAAATCCGGCGGCTGGGCAGTACTGATCCAGAAACCGTCGCAGATTCCTGCCGAAGTCGACCGCCAGCGCTGGCTCAAGGCCGCGGACGAGCTGACGCAGGCCGGGCAGGAACGTGAAGCGGCGCAAGCCAGAAAGGCCTTGGCCGCACATTAAGGCTCCGTTCGTCATCTGCCGGGCACCCTCACGCCCGGCAGGCCTCTCACTGATAGAGCCCGAATGTGCGGGTGAATCAGGAGGCGAGCATGGCAGATTCCCCATCCCCGAAAGGCCCACACTCAAGCGAGCATTCGTCCGGTCATGATCTGGGTTTCGATCCGGATTCGCCGGATCTCGACGATCCGCAGGTTGATCCGGTCGGCCCCGCCAAGGCGCCGCGAGACGTGCAACCCGACGACGACAGCCAGCGACCGGCCAAGCCCTATGATCCGTTGGCCGATCTGAAACCCTGAAGTGAGGTGCGTATGAGTACCGATTCCAGCTTCGACGATAAAAAACCGGACAGCGTGCCGACCACGCCTGAGGACGACGTGGATCCTGTGCTGGATCCGGACAGTCCGCTGAGGGATCCGTTGGCACGGCCTAATGTGCTGACGCCGGAGCATCATCGTGATCCGAGTGCCGGTGATGGCATTCCCGATGACGAACAGATGCCGCTGCCCAATGACTGAGACGCAGGCAGTAAAAAGCCCCGAGATGCCGGGGCTTTTTATTGTTTCGCGAACTACTTGGAGGCTTCGACCACGCCGCTCTGGCGCGCCTTGAGGTTCTTTTCGGCCTTGTATTGTTGGGCCACTGCCGGAACGTTGGTGCTGCGTCCGGTTTCCATCCAGCTGCGGATACGGCTGGCATCTGCAAAATGCGTGTACTTGCCGAACGCATCGAGAATCACCAGGGCAACCGGGCGGTTGCTCATCCGCGTTACCAGCACCAGACAATGACCTGCCGGGTTGGTGAAGCCGGTTTTGGTGATCTTGATGTCCCAGTCAGCCTTGTTCACCAGGTGATCGGTGTTGCGGAAACCCAGGGTGTAGTTGGGTTTGCGGAACGACACCGTTTTTTCTTTGGTGGTCGTCAGTTCAGTGAGGATCGGATGCTTGCTCGCGGCCACCAACAGTTTGCTCAGATCGCGGGCGGTGGAGACGTTACGTTCCGACAAGCCGGTCGGTTCGACATAGTGGGTGTTGGTCATGCCCAGTGCCTTGGCCTTGGCATTCATCGCCGCGATGAATGCTGCATAACCGCCCGGGTAGTGATGCGCGAGGCTGGCGGCCGCACGGTTCTCCGAGGACATCAGGGCAATCAGCAGCATCTCGCGACGCGGCAGTTCGCTCTTGAGTTTGACTCGGGAGAACACGCCTTTCATTTCCGGCGTGTGGCTGATGTCGACGTCGATCCATTCGTCCATGTTCTGGTGCGCTTCAACCACCACCAGTCCGGTCATCAGTTTGCTCACCGAAGCGATCGGTACGATCACATCCGGGTTGCTCGAATAGATGACTTTATTGGTCTGCAAATCCATAAGCAGGGCGCTGCCGGAGGCGATCTTCAATTGCGAAGCATCGCGTGGCGCGGCGGTAGTTTCAGCGGCGTTGACGGTTGGCGTGACGAATGTGCCTGAAAAAGCAAAAACCAGGCTCAGGATCGAAAGACGAATTTTCACGCGGGCGAACTCATAAAGGTTGGATATTCCGTTAGTTTGTAACGGGTTATTTCTTCAAAGCGTCGCATTCTAGGAGTATGGCTGAAGATCTGTCGATGGTTGTTTGAATGACCTGAAAATCTCGTGAAAAGGCCTGTAAAAATAGGGGTTTCCGGCGAACGGTTAGTGTTTTTTCTCAGATACGAAAAACCCCGCACAAGGCGGGGTTCTTTTACTGCGCAAAAACGTCTCAGGCGTGCAGGGTTTCTGCCGCGTAGAGGGTGTTTTCCAGCAGGCAGGCACGGGTCATCGGGCCAACGCCGCCGGGAACCGGAGTGATCCAGCCGGCGCGGGGCAGGGCGGTTTCATACACCACGTCACCGACCAGCTTGCCATCGTCCTGACGGTTGATGCCGACGTCGATGACGATCGCGCCTTCCTTGATCCACTCACCCTTGACCAGTCCCGGCTTGCCGGCGGCGACCACCACCAGGTCAGCGCGACCGACGTGGCCGGCCAGGTCCTTGGTGAAACGGTGGGTGACGGTCACGGTGCAACCGGCCAGCAGCAGTTCCATCGCCATCGGGCGGCCGACGATGTTCGACGCACCCACCACCACCGCATCCAGACCATAAAGGTCAACGCCGGTGCTTTCCAGCAAGGTCATGATGCCTTTTGGGGTGCACGGACGCAGCAACGGAATGCGCTGGGCCAGGCGGCCGACGTTATAAGGATGGAAGCCATCGACGTCTTTGTCCGGGCGAATGCGCTCCAGCAGTTTGGAGGCGTCCAGGTGCTCGGGCAGCGGCAGTTGCAGCAGCACGCCGTCGATGGCCGGGTCGTCGTTGAGGCGATCGATCAGATCGGTCAGCGCTTCTTGAGTGGTTTCGGAAGGCAGGTCGTAGGCTTGAGAGAGGAAGCCGACCTCTTCACAGTCTTTACGCTTGTGCGAGACATAAACCTGAGAGGCAGGATCGCTGCCGACCAGGATCACCGCGAGGCCGGGAGTGCGCAGGCCTTGCTGGCGACGCTCGGCAACTCGTTGGGCGATCTGCTGGCGCAGGCTGGCGGCGATCGATTTGCCGTCGATTAGTTGTGCAGTCATTGCGCGTGATTAACCATCGAGAGGGGAAAAAAAGAGAACGCATTCTCGCATGTCAGACGGTGAGGGCAAAGGCGCTTGGTCAGCAAATTCCCCTAACTCCTTTAATTAAATGAATTTTTTTCAAAAAGGATTTGACGACCTTGGGAGCGCTCTATACTATTCGTCGCACTTGTCGGGCACAGCCTAGCACTGGTTAAGAAGGTTGAGCGGAATTAGCGTTCTGCGAAGCTGGAAAGCATTTAGTTTGTAGTCCTCCAAGAGTACAGATTAATAAGGCGCCCGTAGCTCAGCTGGATAGAGCATCCGCCTTCTAAGCGGATGGTCGCAGGTTCGAGTCCTGCCGGGTGCGCCATTAGGCAGCTTTGGCACAAGTAGCGCGATATGGTGGGCGTAGCTCAGTTGGTAGAGCACGGGATTGTGACTCCCGTTGTCGTGGGTTCGATCCCCATCGTCCACCCCATATTTCGAAAGGCGCCAGATGTAACAATCTGGCGCCTTTGCTTTAAAAAGCTTCATCTGCGGATGTGGTGGAATTGGTAGACACACTGGATTTAGGTTCCAGCGCCGCGAGGCGTAAGAGTTCGAGTCTCTTCATCCGCACCAATTAAAGCTTCATTCATGCCGCAGGCCTGATGAAGTTCAGCAAAGAAGTTGAATGGCTTTTTTGTGACGCAATATGGTGGGCGTAGCTCAGTTGGTAGAGCACGGGATTGTGACTCCCGTTGTCGTGGGTTCGATCCCCATCGTCCACCCCATATTTCGAAAGGCGCCAGATTTAACAGTCTGGCGCCTTTTTTGTTTTACGGCTGGTGGTTTGTCGCGCAGCGTTTCGGGTCGAAGGGCAGGGCGTTTCGTCGTGTTCAGGGGCTTGCTGTCAGCGTGCCGACCGCCGGCCATGTTCGCGGGATCAGCCGTCAGGGAGATGGCTCGCAGTCTCTTCTATATATAGAAGCGGTTGAAGCAGAGCCTTGGCGTGATGGTCTTTATTCGTCTTCGAGGTGGAGTGCATTGCTGCATTCACACCTATAAATGGCCTGCTGTTTTTTTACCCGTTTTCAGTAGGGTGACTTCTTGAGTTTGACCCACTAGAATGCATGCCCTTGATTCTGGGGTCGGAAACGGCCGGCTAACGTCTGTGCAACGAGGAATATCCATGCAAGTTTCTGTTGAAAATACTACTGCTCTTGAGCGCCGCATGAGCGTCACCGTGCCGGCTGAGCGCATTGAGAGCCAGGTCAACAAGCGTCTGCAGCAGACTGCCCAAAAGGCCAAGATTGCTGGCTTCCGTCCAGGCAAAGTGCCAATGAGCGAAATCAAGCGCCGTTTCGGTGCTGACGCTCGTCAGGAAGCTGTTGGTGATGTCATCCAGTCCTCCTTCTACGAAGCCGTGGTTGAGCAGAAGCTGAACCCTGCCGGTTCGCCTTCGATTGAGCCGAAGTCGCTGGAAGCTGGCAAAGACCTGGAATACGTTGCCGTATTCGAAGTGTTCCCTGAGTTCACCGTTGCCGGTTTCGACGGCATCACTGTCGAGCGTCTGAGCGCTGAAGTGGCTGACGCCGATCTGGACAAGATGCTGGACATCCTGCGCAAGCAGAACACCCGTTTTGAAGTGGCCGATCGTGCTGCTCAGAACGAAGACCAACTGAACATTGATTTCGTTGGCAAGGTTGACGGCGAAGCCTTCGCTGGCGGCTCGGCCAAAGGCACTCAGCTGGTGCTGGGTTCCGGTCGCATGATCCCGGGCTTCGAAGAAGGCCTGGTGGGCGCTAAAGCGGGCGAAGAGCGCGTTCTGAACCTGACCTTCCCTGAGGACTATCAGAACCTGGATCTGGCCGGCAAAACCGCCGAGTTCACCGTGACGGTCAACACCGTTTCCGAGCCTAAGCTGCCAGAGCTGAACGAAGAGTTCTTCGCTCAATTCGGCATCAAGGAAAGCGGCATCGACGGTTTCCGCACCGAAGTTCGCAAGAACATGGAGCGTGAGCTGCGTCAGGCCATCAAGTCCAAGGTAAAAAATCAGGTAATGGACGGTCTGCTGGCCACCAACCCGATCGAAGTGCCGAAGGCTCTGCTGTCCAACGAAGTTGACCGTCTGCGTGTGCAGGCGGTTCAGCAGTTCGGTGGCAACATCAAGCCTGACCAACTGCCGGCCGAGCTGTTCGAAGAGCAAGCCAAGCGCCGTGTAGTGCTGGGTCTGATCGTGGCCGAAGTGGTCAAGCAATTCGACCTGAAGCCTGACGAAGCCCGCGTTCGCGAAATGATTCAGGAAATGGCTTCGGCTTACCAGGAACCTGAGCAGGTCGTGTCCTGGTACTACAAGAACGAGCAGCAACTGAACGAAGTTCGTTCGGTTGTGCTGGAAGAACAAGTTGTGGATACTGTTCTGCAGAAAGCTAGCGTGACCGACAAATCGGTCTCTTACGAAGAAGCGGTCAAGCCGGTAGAAGCTCCAAAAGCCGACTGATTGTTTTTGCGTTAAGAAGTACACACATAAGCCAGCCTTCGAGCTGGCTTATGCGTATTCAAGACATAACTATTTGGGAGTGACTGCAGAGCATGTTCCGTAATTCGTATATTCAGCAGAACTCTGATATCCAGGCCGCCGGCGGCCTGGTCCCGATGGTTGTCGAGCAATCTGCTCGTGGCGAGCGCGCCTATGACATCTACTCGCGCCTTCTGAAGGAGCGCGTCATTTTTCTGGTGGGTCCTGTAGAGGACTACATGGCCAACCTGATCTGTGCGCAATTGCTGTTCCTTGAAGCGGAAAACCCGGACAAGGACATCCATCTCTATATCAACTCCCCGGGCGGCTCGGTGACAGCGGGCATGTCGATCTACGACACCATGCAGTTCATCAAGCCAAACGTCTCGACGACGTGCATTGGTCAGGCGTGCAGCATGGGTGCATTCCTGCTGACGGCCGGTGCTCCAGGCAAGCGTTTCTGCCTGCCGAACTCGCGTGTGATGATTCACCAGCCACTGGGCGGTTTCCAGGGCCAGGCCTCGGATATCGAAATCCATGCCAAGGAAATCCTCTTCATTCGCGAGCGTCTGAACACGCTGATGGCCAAGCACAGCGGTCGTACGCTTGAAGAAATCGAGCGTGACACCAACCGCGACAACTTCATGAGTGCAGAAGCTGCGAAGGAATACGGCCTGATCGACGAAGTCATCAACCAGCGTCCTGCGTAAAATAAGCAGCTCAAAATAAGGTGGGTCGGCAGGTCCGGCCACCAGCGGGCTTGAAAAAGCCCGCAATAGCCTTCATCTTGTGTTGCAAGCCTATCGGATTTGGATCGAACGAATGACTGACACCCGCAACGGCGAGGACAACGGCAAGCTGCTCTATTGCTCCTTCTGTGGCAAAAGCCAGCATGAAGTGCGCAAATTGATTGCCGGCCCCTCGGTCTTTATCTGCGACGAGTGCGTCGACCTGTGCAATGACATCATCCGCGAGGAGGTGCAGGAAGCACAGGCCGAAAGCAGCGCGCATAAATTGCCTTCGCCTAAAGAAATCAGCGGCATCCTTGACCAGTATGTAATCGGTCAGGAGCGTGCGAAAAAGGTTCTGGCCGTAGCGGTGTACAACCACTACAAGCGCCTGAACCAGCGTGACAAGAAGGCTGACGACGTCGAACTCGGCAAGAGCAACATCCTGCTGATCGGCCCGACAGGCTCCGGTAAAACCCTGCTGGCCGAAACACTGGCCCGCCTGCTGAACGTTCCGTTCACCATCGCTGACGCAACCACCCTCACCGAGGCCGGTTACGTAGGTGAAGATGTCGAGAACATCATTCAGAAATTGCTGCAAAAGTGCGATTACGACGTGGAAAAGGCCCAGATGGGCATTGTCTATATCGACGAAATCGACAAGATTTCCCGCAAGTCCGACAACCCGTCGATCACCCGCGATGTTTCCGGTGAAGGCGTGCAGCAGGCCTTGCTCAAGTTGATCGAAGGCACGGTCGCTTCCGTTCCGCCGCAAGGTGGTCGCAAGCATCCGCAGCAGGAATTCCTGCAGGTCGACACCCGTAACATCCTGTTCATCTGCGGTGGTGCGTTCTCTGGTCTGGAAAAGGTTATCCAAAACCGTTCCACCAAGGGCGGCATCGGTTTCAACGCAGAAGTGCGCAGCAAGGAAGAAGGCAAGAAAGTCGGTGAATCCCTGCGTGAAGTCGAGCCTGACGATCTGGTCAAGTTCGGTCTGATCCCGGAATTCGTCGGTCGTCTGCCGGTTCTTGCGACGCTGGACGAGCTCGACGAGGCTGCGTTGATGCAGATCCTCACCGAGCCGAAAAATGCTCTGACCAAACAGTATGCCAAGCTGTTCGAGATGGAAGGCGTGGATCTGGAGTTCCGGACCGACGCACTGAAATCGGTCGCCAAGCGTGCCCTGGAACGTAAAACCGGTGCCCGTGGCCTGCGTTCGATTCTCGAAGGTGTGCTGCTCGACACGATGTACGAAATCCCTTCGCAGTCTGAAGTGAGCAAAGTCGTCATCGATGAAAGCGTGATTGAAGGCAAGTCCAAGCCACTGTATATCTACGAAAACAGTGAGCCGACGGCCAAGGCAGCGCCGGACGCGTAAGCGTCCATACTGCCGGAACAAAGAAGGGGCCTTCGGGCCTCTTTTTTTTTATGTCGTTTTTTACATCCGCTTTGCGCTTGTTTTTTTTCAAGGCAGCCCCCATCTTGGTTTCAAGTTTAATTCCATCTGATTACGGCCATATGGCCGCCGTAGAGGCGAAATCATGAAGACAACCATCGAATTGCCTCTCCTGCCATTGCGTGATGTCGTGGTGTATCCGCACATGGTTATCCCGCTGTTCGTGGGGCGCGAGAAATCCATCGAAGCCCTCGAGGCCGCGATGACGGGCGACAAGCAGATCCTGCTGCTGGCCCAGAGAAACCCGGCTGACGATGATCCCGGTGAAGAAGCTCTCTATCGCGTAGGTACTATCGCCACTGTGTTGCAGCTGCTGAAGCTGCCGGACGGCACCGTCAAGGTTCTGGTCGAAGGTGAGCAGCGCGGTGCTGTAGAGCGCTTCAGCGAAGTCGACGGGCATTGCCGCGCCGAAGTCTCGCTGATCGACGAAGTCGACGCCGCCGAGCGCGAATCCGAAGTGTTCGTGCGCAGCCTGCTGTCGCAGTTCGAACAATACGTGCAGTTGGGCAAGAAGGTCCCGGCTGAAGTCCTGTCGTCGCTCAACAGCATTGATGAGCCGGGTCGTCTGGTCGACACCATGGCCGCGCACATGGCGCTGAAGATCGAGCAGAAGCAGGAAATCCTCGAAATCATCGATCTGTCGGCCCGGGTCGAGCACGTGCTCGCCTTGCTGGATGCCGAAATCGATCTGCTGCAAGTTGAAAAACGCATTCGCGGCCGCGTCAAAAAGCAAATGGAGCGCAGCCAGCGCGAGTACTACCTGAATGAGCAGATGAAGGCCATTCAGAAAGAGCTGGGCGACGGTGACGAAGGTCACAATGAAATCGAAGAGCTGAAAAAGCGCATCGATGCTGCCGGCCTGCCGAAAGATGCCTTGGCCAAAGCCACCGCCGAGCTGAACAAGCTCAAGCAAATGTCGCCGATGTCCGCTGAAGCCACCGTGGTGCGCTCCTACATCGACTGGCTGGTGCAGGTGCCGTGGAAGGCGCAAAGCAAGGTACGCCTCGACCTGGCGCGTGCTGAAGACATTCTCGACGCCGATCACTACGGTCTCGAAGAGGTCAAGGAGCGCATCCTTGAATACCTCGCCGTGCAGAAGCGCGTGAAGAAGATCCGTGGCCCGGTGCTGTGCCTGGTGGGTCCTCCTGGCGTGGGTAAGACCTCGCTGGCAGAGTCGATTGCCCACGCCACCAACCGTAAATTTGTGCGTATGGCCCTCGGTGGCGTGCGTGACGAGGCGGAAATTCGTGGCCATCGCCGGACCTACATCGGTTCGATGCCAGGAAGATTGATTCAAAAGATGACAAAAGTGGGTGTGCGCAACCCGCTGTTCCTGCTCGATGAAATCGACAAAATGGGCAGCGACATGCGTGGCGACCCGGCGTCGGCGTTGCTGGAAGTGCTCGATCCGGAGCAGAACCACAACTTCAACGATCACTATCTGGAAGTCGATTACGACCTGTCCGATGTGATGTTCCTGTGCACTTCGAACTCGATGAACATCCCGCCGGCATTGCTGGACCGGATGGAAGTCATTCGTCTGCCGGGCTACACCGAAGACGAAAAGATCAACATCGCCGTAAAGTACCTGTCGCCCAAGCAGATTGCCGCCAATGGTCTGAAGAAAGGCGAGCTGGAATTCGATGAAGAAGCGATCCGCGACATCATCCGTTACTACACCCGTGAAGCCGGTGTGCGTGGCCTTGAACGTCAGATCGCCAAAGTCTGCCGCAAGGCTGTGAAAGAACATGCGCTGGAAAAACGCTTCTCGGTAAAAGTGACAGCTGACCTGCTCGAGCACTTCCTCGGCGTGCGTAAATTCCGCTACGGTCTGGCAGAGCAACAGGATCAGATCGGTCAGGTGACTGGCCTCGCGTGGACGCAGGTGGGCGGCGAATTGCTGACCATCGAAGCGGCTGTGGTACCGGGTAAAGGTCAGCTGATCAAGACCGGTTCGCTGGGCGATGTAATGGTCGAATCGATCACTGCGGCGCTGACCGTTGTGCGCAGCCGTGCCAAAAGCCTGGGCATTCCGCTGGACTTCCATGAGAAGCGCGACACGCACATTCACATGCCGGAAGGGGCGACCCCGAAAGACGGTCCGAGCGCGGGTGTAGGCATGTGCACCGCACTGGTTTCGGCATTGACCGGGATTCCGGTGCGCGCCGATGTCGCCATGACCGGCGAAATTACCCTGCGTGGCCAAGTGTTGGCGATTGGTGGTCTGAAGGAAAAACTGCTCGCGGCTCACCGTGGCGGAATCAAGATTGTGATTATTCCGGAAGAGAACGTGCGCGATCTGAAGGAGATTCCTGACAATATCAAGCAGGATCTGCAGATTAAACCGGTTAAATGGATTGACGAGGTCCTGCAAATTGCGCTGCAATACGCGCCGGAGCCCTTGCCGGATGTGGCTCCGGAGATAGTTTCCAAGGACGAAAAACGTGAGTCTGATTCAAAGGAAAGAATTAGCACGCATTAATACGTTTTTGCCTGGGGGGCTTCCTTGACAGCTTTTTAGAGCCCTTGTTATAAAGCGGCTCTTAAGTGTCTGTAGGCCATTCAGCACTCGTTTTTGCTTTCACCAAAAAACTTAGAATCATCTCAAAATAGATATAAGGGGACTTAGAGTGAACAAGTCGGAACTGATTGATGCTATCGCTGCATCCGCTGATATCCCGAAAGCTGCTGCTGGCCGTGCGCTGGACGCTGTAATCGAATCCGTCACTGGCGCTCTCAAGGCTGGCGACTCCGTTGTTCTGGTTGGTTTCGGCACTTTCTCCGTGACTGATCGTCCAGCTCGCGTTGGTCGTAACCCACAGACCGGCAAGACGCTGCAAATCGCTGCTGCTAAAAAGCCAGGTTTCAAAGCCGGTAAAGCACTGAAAGAAGCTGTTAACTAAGTTAGTTTGTTTCAGGTTTTTACCCATCCGGGTCGGGGTCATGCCTGACTTGGCAGCGGAGCGGTAGAGCAGGTCGCTGGAACAGCCGCCTGTAACGCCGGGATCGAGGGTTCGAGCCCTGTCCGCTCCGCCAGTTACGAGAAGGCGCATCCTCGGATGCGCCTTTCTTCTATCCGGATTCTACCCACGCTCCACGGTTGCCTAATTTTTGAAGTTCAACCGTTTCTGGGGGACGCATGCTGCAGAATATCAGGGACAATTCACAAGGCTGGATTGCCAAGACCATTATCGGGGTCATCGTTGCACTGATGGCTCTGACCGGTTTCGATGCCATTTTCAAGGCCACGACGCACACCAACGATGCGGCCAAGGTCAATGGTGAAGAAATCAGCCAGAACGAGCTGAGCCAGGCCGTTGACATGCAACGCCGTCAGCTGATGCAACAACTGGGCAAGGACTTCGATGCTTCCTTGCTTGACGAAAAAATGCTCCGCGAATCGGCCCTCAAGGGTCTGATCGATCGCAAGCTGCTGCTGCAAGGCGCAGAACAATCGAAATTCGCTTTCTCCGAAGGTGCGCTGGATCAGGTGATCCTGCAGACCCCTGAATTCCAGGTGGACGGCAAGTTCAGCTCCGAGCGCTTCGACCAGGTGATTCGTCAACTGGGCTACACCCGCATGCAATTCCGCCAGATGCTGGCTCAGGAAATGCTGATCGGTCAGTTGCGCGCCGGTGTTGCCGGTAGCGGCTTCGTCACCGACGCCGAAGTGCTGGCATTTGCCCGTCTGGAAAAACAGACCCGCGATTTCGCTTCGCTGAACGTCAAGGCCGACCCGGCCGCGGTCAAGCTGACCGACGATGAGGTCAAGGCTTACTACGACGAGCACGCCAAGGAGTTCATGACCCCTGAGCAAGTGGTCGTCGATTATGTCGAGCTGAAGAAGTCTTCTTTCTTCGACCAGGTTGCGGTCAAGGATGAAGACCTGCAGGCGGCGTATCAGAAAGAGATCGCCAACCTGTCGGAACAGCGTCGTGCGGCGCACATCCTGATCGAAGTCAACGACAAGACCACCGACGCTCAGGCCAAGGCGAAGATCGAAGAAGTCCAGGCGCGTCTGGCCAAGGGCGAGAAATTCGAAGCGCTGGCCAAGGAGTTCTCGCAGGATCCGGGTTCGGCCAACAATGGCGGTGACCTCGGTTTCGCCGGTCCTGGCGTCTATGACCCAGCTTTCGAAAAAGCCCTGTACTCGCTGAACAAGGACCAGGTGTCCGAGCCGGTGCGTACCGACTTCGGTTACCACCTGATCAAGCTGCTGGGTGTTGAAGCGCCGGAAGTTCCGACCCTGGCCAGCCTGAAAGACAAGTTGACCCGCGAGCTGAAGACTCAACAGGTCGAGCAGCGTTTTGTCGAGGCGACCAAGCAACTGGAAGACTCGGCGTTCGAAGCGTCTGACCTGGCCCAGCCTGCGGCAGATCTGAAACTGACTGTGCACACCTCCAAGCCATTCGGCCGTGAAGGTGGCGAAGGCATCGCCGCCAACCGCGCGGTGGTGACGGCTGCGTTCAGTCAGGAAGTGCTGGAAGAAAACGCCAACAGCACCGGTATCGAGCTGGACCCGGAAACCGTGGTCGTGCTGCGCGCCAAGGAACACCTGAAGCCTGAGCAGTTGCCACTGGAAGCCGTAAACACGGCGATCCGTGCCCAACTGACCAAAGAGCACGCCAGCGCTGCGGCCAAGACCAAGGCTGACCAGTTGATCGCCAGTCTGCGTGATGGCAAGACTGCGCTGGACAAGGCGATTGATGGCCAGAACTGGAAGGTTGTGACCGCGGCGACCCGTGCTCAGGAAGGGGTTGACCCGACTGTGCTGCAGGCGTTGTTCCGCATGCCGAAACCGGCGGCCAAGGGCAAGCCGACGTTCAGCAGCGTGACCTTGCAGGACGGCAGTCTGATGATTGTGCGTCTGGACGGTGTGAATGAAGCGGTAGCGCCGACTGATGAAGAGAAGGCGCAGTACCGTCGTTTCCTGGCTTCGCGTGAAGGTCAGCAGGATTTTGCGGCGTTCCGTAAGCAGTTGGAGAGTCAGGCGGACATCAAGCGGTATTGATGGTTGACTGAGTGGTAACTGGAAAGCCCCGATCTTATGGTCGGGGTTTTTTTATGGTTGAGATTTGGGTGTATATCCGTTGCTTCGGGTGCTGCCGCTGGCGGTTTCGCTCTTACAGCGAGTCACCTTTTCCAGACGCCGAAAAGTAACCAAAAGGCTTGGCCCCGGCGTTCGGCCCTCGCCGTGGCTCGGGTTCCTTCGTTACGGGATTCATCCGGGGGCATCGCCTCCGGTTTGCTTCGCTGCACCTCCTCTCGATGTGTTTGGCTTCGCCAAACGTCGCTGCGCTCCTTCCCCCGGATAAACCCCTTCACTCAGCCTGCCGATGGGGCCGGCACGGCAAGATCAAGAGCTTTCGGCGAGCTGACACTCGGCCATTTGAGTGGTGAAGAGCATGCGTTCGGCTTTTGCGCTACTGTGGGAGCTGGCCTGCCGGCGATGGCGGCCTACGAGCCGGCCTGTCTCTAACTGACTATCCGCAGATCAATTGTGGGAGCTGGCTTGCCAGCGAAGACGGCCGACTAGCCGCCCGGCCCCTCACAGACAAACATCCCAATCACACAAACCCATAGCCCCTCGTCCTCAGCACCGCACTCAAGGTCAAAACCAGCAATCCCACAACAATCCACGGAAACCCCCCAACCCCCAGACTCCCCAGCAGCAAACCACCCGCCAAACCACCCCCGGCAATCCCGACATTCCACAGGGTCACCAGCATCGATTGCGCCGTATCGGCAGCCTCTCCAGCGGTTTTCGCCGAGGCAGTCTGCAGCAGCGAAGGCATCGCACCAAACGCCAGGCCCCACACGGCGACGGCGAGGTAGACCACGGTCGCCGATTCCCGCCACAGGCCCAAAGCGATGGCGGAGAGCATGAACAGCAGCGTGCTGATCAGCATCAGTTCGCGCAGCCAGTGATCGATCAGGCTGCCGACGATCCACAGGCTCAGCACTGAGGCCAGGCCGAACACCAGCAGCACCCGGTCGATATCGCTGGCCAGTCCTGACGGTTGCAGGAACGGTGCGATGTAGGTGTACAGCAGGTTGTGGGCGATCACGTAGGTCAAGGTCACGAACAACACCGAGCGTACGCCGGGCAGGGTGAAGACCTGATGTAGGGGCAGGCGTTTTCCTGCGTGTTCTCCGGCAAAGTCCGGCACTTGCCAGCGCACCCAGATCACCAGCAACAGCGTCAGCGCAGTCATGATGGCGAAGCTCAGGCGCCAGCCGACCAGCGTGCCGAGTAGTGTGCCGGCCGGGATGCCCAGCGAGAGTGCCAGCGGCGCGCCAAGCATGGCGACAGTGATCGCTCGGCCTTGCAGGTGTGGGGCAACCATGCGGCTGGCGTAGCCTGCCAGCAACGCCCACAGCAGCCCGGCAAATATCCCGGCGAGCAAGCGTGCGGTCAAAGTCAGCCAGTACCATTCCGACACGGCGGTGATGCTGTTGGCGATGGCGAAGCCGCCGATGGCTGACAGCAGCAATGGCCGACGACGCCAGCTGCGGGTGACGATGGTCAGCGGGATGGCGGCGAGCATCGAGCCAATCGCGTACAGGGTGACCAGTTGCCCGATCAGTGCCTGGGAGACATTCAGCCCCGCGCTCATTTGTGGCAGCAGGCCGGCGGGCATGGCTTCGGTCAGCACCGTGATGAAACCGGCGGTGGCCAGGGCCAGCAGGGCGCCGAGGGGCAATCGTTCGCGGGTGTCGACTGGCTGGGTGAGGGCCGAGGTCAGTTGTGCGTCGTTCATGAGTCAGCGTCCATGTGCCGAAGTGGGTGAAGGCCATAGGCTAGGGCGCTGCGCAGTGGAGAAAAATGGGTTACGGTTCCGAACATATCGGACACGGATGTCGTGAATCGGAGGGGCGGAATGGACAGTCTGGGCAGTATTTCGGTGTTTGTTCAAGTCGCCGAGACCCGCAGTTTTACCGAGGCTGGGCGGCTGCAGGGCGTGTCGTCTTCAGCGGTGGGCAAAAGTATCGCCCGGCTGGAGGCGCGATTGGGCGTGCGGCTGTTTCATCGCACTACCCGCAGCATCACCCTGACCAGCGAGGGCGCGCTGTTCCTCGCACGCTGTCGCAAAATTCTCGCCGAGGTGGAAGCCGCCGAGTTCGAACTTTGCGATTCCGCCTCGCAGCCCCATGGCAAACTGCGCATCAGCCTGCCGCAGGTGCACGGGCTGGTAATGCCGGTGATGAATGAGTTCATGGCGCTGTACCCGCAGATCGAGCTGGATCTGGACCTGACTGATCGCATGGTCGACGTGGTCGAGGAGGGCTTTGATGCGGTGATTCGTACCGGTCAACCACGTGATTCACGCCTGATGGCGCGGCCCTTGGGCGAGTTTCACATGGTGCTGGTGGCGAGCCCGTTGTATCTGCGGGAGCACGGCGTGCCGCAAATCCCCGCCGATCTGGCGGAGCACGCCTGCTTGCGGCACACCTTTCATGCCACCGGCAAGCTGGAGCCGTGGCCATTGATTGGCGAGGAGGGCGCGCCGGAGCCGAGCTTGCCGACGCGGCTGGTCACCACCTCCATCGAAGCCGTCAATCATGCAGCCTTGGCAGGGATGGGTATCGCCTGCCTGCCGGATTTCATGACCCATGAGGATGTGGCGCAGGGGCGTTTGCAGCGAGTGCTGGATGCGCATATGAAACACACCGGTCAGTTCTGGGTGTTGTGGCCCTCCAGTCGCCACGCCACCGCCAAATTGCGCGTCTTCATCGATCACTTGTCGCTGCGACTTTTTCCGGCAAACAAGGGTCAATAGGGTTGTAACGGCTTTAAGACACAATCCATGCGCCGCAGGGCCACGTTCTGTTGCACAATACGCCCCGGACTGTTTTTCCTCAGGATGTTCAATGTTGATTTCAACTCCCATGCGTGTCGTTGGGTTGGCGCTGTTGTTGACCGCTGTTGCTGGCTGTTCGAAGGACAAGCCGATCTATGAGCATGAGAACTTCGATGATTCCGGCACGTTCTCGCGCAATTATCCGGTGGCCGACACCGCGAGTTGCGAGGCGGCCCGTCGTGCGTTGCTCAGCCAGGGCTACATCATCACCAGCAGTGACCCGAAACTGGTCAGTGGCCACAAGAGTTTCCAGCAGACCGGGGAAACCCACCTGGAAATCAGCTTCAACGTGGTGTGTGCCGAAGATGGCAGTGCCAAGCACCATGCCACGGTGTTCGCCAATGCCCTGCAGGATCGCTACGCGTTGAAGAAGACCAACAACTCCGCCAGTCTCGGGGTTGGCGTATTGGGTTCGGTGTCGATGCCGATCGGCTCATCCGACGATTCGATGGTCAAGGTGGCCAGTGAGACCGTGACCTCGCAGAAGTTCTACGAGCGGTTCTTCACGCTGGTTGAGTTGTTCCTGCCAGCCGATGCGAAGAAAGCCGCGCACATCGAAGAAAAACCCAAGACCGATCTCGGTGTGCCTGAGCCCAAGCCTGCCGCTGTAGCGCCGGTTACACCTGCACCGGCGGTAGAGGCAACGCCTGCACCGCCGCCAGCCGGGATTGTCGAGCCTGCCCAAAACATGACGCCGGCAGCCCCGGCAGCGACCCCGGCCCCCGCTCCGGTTGCGCCGACGCCAACGGGTTCTGAGCCAGTGGTGCCGCCGGCCGAGTCAGCGCCGATCACCCCGGCACCGAGTGCAGAGCCTGCACCGGCTACCGAAACGATCACGCCGCCGGCCAACCCGACCAATATCCCGCCGCCATCGGAGCCGATTCCGGCGATGCAATAAGCTGCGCGCAGCCCTCCTGTGGGAGCGGGCTTGCTCGCGAAAGCGGAGTATCAGTCAATGTATATGTTGATTGACACTGCGCTTTCGCGAGCAAGCCCGCTCCCACATTTGTTTTGTGGTGTACTCAAATCTCGTTACATTCCCCCGACAAAAATCCTGCGATAAATTCCTGACCACCTGCTACGTTTTATTCATGAAGGCGGGATGTCACTTTTCCTTCATACGGGCACGATAGGCTCGAGGCACTGGTCAGTTGACCGGGCTATTTTCAAACGGGCAGCAGGGGGATCACACGATGGATGACTATCAAGAAGAACTGCTCGAATTCCAGGCGTATGAACTGGATCAGCCAGAGCCGGCCGAAGACGCCACCGAGCTGTAAGGTGTCAGGCGGTTTTGCGGTGACTGCGGCGAAACTCGCCGGGGGTCTGGCCGCTCCAGCGTTTGAAGGCGCGTTGAAACGCCTCGGCTGAAGCAAAGCCCAGCAGGTAGGCAATTTCGCCGAACGCCAGTTCGGTGTCGCGGATGTAGGTCATCGCCAGATCACGGCGGGTGTCGTTGAGGATCGCGCGAAACTGTGTGCCTTCTTCGGCCAGTTTACGGCGCAAGGTCCAGGTTGGCAGCTTCAGGCGCGCCGCCACTTCTTCCAGGTCGGGCTCCCGGCCCCCATTGAGCAACGGCCCCAACAGCTGAGTAATACGTTCACGCAGGCTGCGGGTGCGGGTCAATTGCTCCAGTTCCCGTTCACACAACGCCAGCAAATGCTTCCAGGTACTCGGGCAGTGCTCGGGGTTGCGCAGTGCAAGGCTGTTCAGGCTCAGGCGCAATTGATTGCGTTCGGCGCCGAACTGGATCGGGCAGTCGCCCAAGACGTTGTAGGCGTCGCGGTAGTCCGGCGCGTCAAATTCGATCTCGATGCGCTCGGCGCGCAGTGGCTCGCGACCGACGCTGGACAGCTGATGCAGCCAGCCGGCGATGATCGAATCCACTACAAAACGGTTATAGGCGTTGTACGGGCTGATCGAATAGAAGCGCAGCCACGCGCCATGAGCGTCTTCGTGAAAACTCGACTGCCCGCGATAGTTGGAGCCGTACAGCGGCTCGAAGCGGATCAGACAACGGGCGGCCTCGCGCACGGTCGGCGCCTGCGCGGCAGTGACCCCGGCGAGCCCGGCCTGACTCAAGCGGCTGAGCTGGCCCATGCGCAAGCCCAGTGCCGGATCGCCGGTCAACTGAATCGCGCTGTGCCCCAGACGCATGTAGCGCGGAATCGACAACCGCGCGCCGGCCTCGGCCAGTCGCGCAGCATCCAGCCCATATTGTTCGAGCAGCGGTTGCGGATCGGCACCTTGGCTGCGCACGGCATCAGCGAGGCTGTGCACGAAACCTACCGACAGATCCCCCAGACGCATCGGCAGCGGCTTCATGGCTTACAACCAGATGTTCAGCAGACGCGCGCCACGGGCTTCGCCATCGGCGAATTGCTGGCCGTTGCTGCTGAGGAAGCTTTGCCCCGAACCGGGCTTGTCCCAGAACTGGCCGCGCAGGAACACGCTCATGCCAGCAATCGCGCGACTGCTCGGCGGCTGCGCGGTCAGCGTCAGGCGATGCCAGGCCTGACCCTCACTGATTTCCCCGGGCTTGAGGCTGACCGACCCCGGTGTGCTCGAACCCTTGTAACCGGCCCACGGCTGATTCCAGGCGTCGTGACCGACGACGAAGGCCGGCACCGCCACCAGTTGCGCGCCTTGCTCGTCGAGTCGGCGATAGTTGTCGGGGTACCAGCTGTCGCTGCCGATCAGCACACCCAGACGCCCGGCCGGGGTCTCGATCACGTTGATCGCGTGCTCGTCTTCGCTTCCGATCACGTCACGTTGTTCGAAGATCGGGTGCATCTGCCGCTGGGGCTGGCCCAGCGGCACGCCATCACGGCCGAATACCACGCTGCTGTTGAACAGCGCGCCGCTACCGGGCTTGAGCTGGCCATCACGAATACTCGGTTCGGGCAGGACAATGGAACCGGCCACCAGTGTGACGTGGAATTCCTTGGCCAGACCACCGAATAACGTCTGGTAATCCTTGGCCATGGCTTTGGACTTCATCCGCAGATGCGCGTCGTCGAGGCGATTTTCGCCCTTGGCAGTGAGCCAGGCGCGGGCGAACAGCAACGGATTGCTCGCCGCCAGCCAGTTCATCGCTTCGACCAGGGTCGGGGCCTGATACAGCTCGTCTTTCTCGCCGCTGATCATCAGCCAGGTGCCGACATGCTCGGGCAGTACCACCACGGTTTTTTCGTTCAGCAGCCCCTGATCCTGTGCCTGCTGCAGATAGGCCGCGAGTTTGCGGTGCAGGCGCTCGGGGCTTTGGTAGTCGGTCGGAAACAGTTCCGGCTGGATGCCCAGCAGATTGCCACGGTCGGCGGGCGTGCCCTGATCGACCGCCAGTTTGATGCGCAGATCCGACAGGTAATGCCCCGCCGGCCGGTCCGCCGCCCACATGGCGTAGGTGGTCAGGGCGGCAACGATGGCCATGGAGAAAAACAGATACAGAAGTTTGCGCATGAAAACCAACAACAGCCGGGTACAGGGTGTGGCGACTAGGGTAGGGCGCATGCCTGCGCTTGCCAAGGGGCGCTGCGCATTTGGATCAATAAGTTGTCAGTTTCGGTCATTGAGTGACAGCAGTGCGACTCTTAGTCTGTCGAACATGACTGACGGGGGACGCAGAGCTCCCGCAATTTCCGTGATCGCACGTTGTGGAGTTACCGATGACCGCCGCTCATTACCCGCACCTGTTGGCCCCGCTGGACCTGGGATTCACCACGCTGCGCAACCGCACCCTGATGGGTTCGATGCACACTGGCCTTGAAGAAAAACCGGGTGGCTTCGAACGCATGGCAGCGTACTTCGCCGAGCGTGCCCGTGGCGGCGTCGGCCTGATGGTCACCGGCGGTATCGGCCCGAACGACGAGGGCGGCGTGTACTCCGGCGCAGCCAAGCTGACCACCGAGGAAGAAGCGCTCAAGCACCGCATCGTCACCCGCGCAGTGCATGAGGCGGGCGGCAAGATCTGCATGCAGATCCTCCATGCCGGGCGTTATGCCTACAGCCCGAAACAGGTGGCGCCAAGCGCGATTCAGGCGCCGATCAACCCGTTCAAGCCCAAAGAGCTGGACGAGGAGGGCATCGAGAAACAGATCAGCGATTTCGTCACCTGTTCGGTACTGGCGCAGAGCGCTGAGTACGATGGCGTGGAAATTATGGGCTCGGAAGGTTATTTCATTAACCAGTTCCTCGCCGCGCACACCAACCACCGCACCGATCGCTGGGGCGGCAGCTATGAAAACCGCATGCGCCTGCCGGTGGAAATCGTCCGCCGCGTACGCGAAGCCGTCGGCCCGAACTTCATCATCATTTTCCGTTTGTCGATGCTCGATCTGGTCGAGGGCGGCAGCAGTTGGGAAGAGATCGTGACCCTGGCCAAAGCCATCGAGCAGGCCGGCGCGACCATCATCAATACCGGCATCGGCTGGCACGAAGCGCGGATCCCGACCATCGCCACCAAGGTGCCGCGCGCGGCGTTCAGCAAGGTCACCGCCAAACTGCGTGGTTCGGTGAACATTCCGCTGATCACCACCAACCGCATCAACACCCCGGAAATCGCCGAGCAGATTCTCGCCGAAGGCGACGCCGACATGGTCTCGATGGCGCGGCCGTTCCTCGCCGATCCGGACTTCGTCAACAAGGCCGCCGAAGGCCGCGCCGACGAAATCAACACCTGCATCGGCTGCAACCAGGCGTGCCTCGATCACACCTTCGGCGGCAAACTCACCAGTTGCCTGGTCAACCCGCGTGCCTGCCATGAAACCGAGCTCAACTATTTGCCGGTGCAACAGATCAAGAAGATCGCCGTGGTCGGTGCCGGGCCTGCCGGTCTGTCCGCCGCGACCGTGGCCGCCGAGCGCGGTCATCAGGTAACCCTGTTCGATTCGGCCAGCGAAATCGGCGGCCAGTTCAACATCGCCAAGCGTGTGCCGGGCAAGGAAGAATTCTTCGAAACCCTGCGCTACTTCAAGCGCAAGCTGCAGACCACGAATGTCGAGGTGTGCCTGAATACTCGCGTCGACGTGGCGAAGCTGGTCGAGGGCGGTTACGACGAAATCATCCTCGCCACCGGCATCGCGCCGCGTGTGCCGGCGATTCCGGGCGTGGACAACGCCAAGGTGCTTAGCTATCTGGACGTGATCCTCGAGCGCAAACCGGTGGGCAAGCGCGTCGCGGTGATTGGCGCGGGCGGTATCGGTTTCGACGTCTCGGAATTCCTTGTGCACGAAGGCGTGGCCACCAGTCTGGATCGCACCGCGTTCTGGAAAGAGTGGGGCATCGACACGAACCTGGAAGCGCGCGGTGGCGTGGCCGGGATCAAAGCTGCGCCGCACGCGCCGGCTCGCGAAGTGTTCCTGTTGCAGCGCAAGAAAACCAAGGTCGGCGATGGCCTGGGCAAGACCACCGGCTGGATTCACCGCACCGGTCTGAAGAACAAGCAGGTGCAGATGCTCAATAGCGTCGAATACCTGAAGATCGACGACGAAGGCCTGCACATCCGCATTGGCGAAACCGGCGAGCCGCAAGTGCTGGCGGTGGACAACATCGTGATCTGCGCCGGTCAGGATCCACTGCGGGATCTGCAGGACGGTCTGGTCGCAGCGGGGCAGAGTGTGCACCTGATCGGCGGCGCTGATGTGGCGGCCGAGCTGGATGCCAAGCGGGCGATCAACCAGGGTTCGCGTCTGGCTGCTGAACTCTAAGCCCCACAAATCTCCAATGTGGGAGCGGGCTTGCTCGCGAAGGCGTCGTGTCAGTTGAACTATCCAATGACTGACAGACCGCATTCGCGAGCAAGCCCGCTCCCACAGTAGATTTGTGGTGTTCGCAGAATTTATGGATGGCGCGGATCCTGTAGGAGTGAGCCTGCTCGCGATGGCGTCCTGTGAGCGACTAGAATGCCGGCTCTGCCTCGAATGATCAGTCGCCCATGCTTCTTCCTCCCGCCAACTGGCTACCCCAAGCCCCCCTCGAATTGCTTCAATTCGACTGGCTCACCAACGCCGGAATCGAGGTCGCCATCCTGCGACTCGACCAGATCGACCCGCTGATCAGCGGCAACAAATGGTTCAAACTCACCGAACACCTCAAAGCTGCCGACCGCGCCGGCGCGCAGGGCATCATCAGCCTTGGTGGCGCGCATTCCAATCATCTGCATGCGCTGGCGGCGGCTGGCAAGCGTCTGGGTTTCGAAACCGTTGGGCTGTTGCGTGGCCATCCACAGCAGACGCCCACGGTTGAGGACCTGCAGGCGTTCGGCATGCAACTGCACTGGCTCGGTTACGGTGGCTATCGGGCGCGGCATGAGCCCGGCTTCTGGGAGCCTTGGCAGGCGCAGTTCCCGAATCTGCACGCAGTGCCAGAGGGTGGCGGCGGATTGGCCGGTGCCTTAGGCTGCAAAGCGCTCAAGGAGCAGGTGATCACGCAACTGAAGAATCTGGGCTGGAGCGATTTCCACGGCTGGTGGCTGGCGTGCGGCACCGGGACGACTCTGGCAGGGTTGGTACTCGCCGAGGCGGGAGAGCGTGCGGTGTACGGCGCGCTGGCGGTGCCGGAGGATCATGGCGTGGCGGCGCAGGTGGAGGCGATCGTTCGGGAGACGGATATGGCAATGACGAATTACGCATTGTTCGACGCGAGCCGGGGTGGTTTTGCCAAGGTTGATCCGGTGTTGCTTGAGTTCATCGAGAGCACTGAGCGCAGTAGCGGCGTTCCGTTGGAGCCGCTGTATACCGGCAAGGCTTTGTTGATGCTCAAGGAGCAGATTGAGGCCGGCAGATTTGAGCCAGGCACCCGGTTGATCTTTGTTCATACCGGCGGTTTGCAGGGGCGCCGCGGATTCACTTCCTACAGTTGAACTTCTGTGGCGAGGGAGCTTGCTCCCGCTCGGCGGCGCAGCCGTCGTCGATTCAGCGAATACAGTTTGCCTGACAGTCCAGATTTTCAGGATTCAGGTCTGCTGCGCAGCCCAGCGGGAGCAAGCACCCTCGCCACAGGGGAAATTTACCGAGTTGGTGTTCAACCGCGCTTGGGCATCATCCGCAGCAACGTGTTATCGCCCACCACATAATGGTGATAAAGCCCCGCCAAGGCATGCAGACCGATCAGCCAGTAACCTGCGGTGGCAATCAGCACGTGCCAGCCTTCAACTTGTTTGGCGAACGCTTTGTCCTCGCTCACCAGCAACGGCAGATCGAAACCGTAGAACATCACCTGATGCCCCTCGGCGCTGGTAATCAGCCAGCCAAGAATCGGCATGCTGATCATGAACAGGTACAACAACCAGTGCATCACCCGCGCCAGCAGGGTTTGCCACTGCGGCGAGGCCGGGAAGATTTTCGGTGCCGGGCCGATGCTGCGCGCTACGAGGCGAAACCACACCAGCACGAACACGGTCAGGCCGAGCATATAGTGCACTTCGCGGATCAGCGAGCGGCCGCCACTGCCTTTGGGAAAAATCCCGCGCAACTCCATGCTGGCATACACCAGGATCAACAGGACCAGCATCAGCCAGTGCAGCAGCACGGACACGGTGCTGTAGCGGGATTCGGAACTTGTCCACGGCATACGGTGTTTCCTCACAGATCAGGGTCGCCACGTGCCGTTCTTGTGCGACGGCATGCTTTAACTGTAATCCCCTTTGGCAGATTTGCCTGAGGCTGATCGGAGTTTCACTGCGCTGAGTCAGGGCTTTAGCCAAAAAAAAACGCCAGTGTCGCTAAGACCCTGGCGTTTTCTATTGTTTTGACGAAAAGGCGCGATCAGCTCGATTGCGGCATCTCACCCTTGGCCAGACGCTTGTTGATGTCGGCAATCACTTCCGGCAGGTCGCTGATGGTGTCGATCATGTAATGCGGGCGCGAATCGGCGAACAGCGCGTGGATGCGTTTGCGTTCGCTGGCCAGTTCGTCGCTGCCCAGTGCCCGGTAGCCGGCGTAATCCAGGCCCAGCGCGTTGCCCGAGCAGATCAGCGCCACGGTCCACATCCCGGCGCGACGGCCTTCGAGGATGCCCGGCACGGTGTCGTCGATCTTCACGCAGGCCGCAACATCATCGATGCCCAACGCAATCACGTTGGCCAGAGCCTGGGCCGGCCAGGGGCGACCGTTCGGCACTTCGTCGGTAGCGACCACGTGGTCGGCAACGTAGCCGTTAGTGGCAGCGAGGGCCACGACCTTGTCCATCACCTGTTTCGGGTAGCCGGAGCAGGAACCGATCTTGATCCCTTGCTGACGCAGGTTGGCAATGGTTTCCAGCGCGCCGGGAATCAGCGCCGAGTGCTCGGCGATCTTCTCGATCTGTAGCGGCATGAAGCGGTTGTAGATCGCGGTCACGTCATCGTCGGTCGGGGTGCGGCCGAAAGCTTTGCGATAACGCTCGGCGACCTGCGGCTGATCGCACAGGGTGCGGATGTGGTCCCACTTGCCCATGCCCATCGGGCCACGGGCCTCTTCGATGGAGACCTGAACGTCGAATTCGGCGAAGGCTTCAACGAAGATCTGCGTCGGTGCGAACGAGCCGAAATCGACCACGGTGCCGGCCCAGTCGAGGATCGCGGCTTGCAGCTTGTTTGGGTTGGTGTAGTTCATGGCAATAAGAATCCTGTGTTGGCAATGCAATTCAAAAGGTTCGGCGATCCTGTGGGAGCGGGCTTGCCCGCGATGGGGCCCTTTCAGTCGACATCTATGCTGATGGTCAGACCTCTATCGCGGGCAAGCCCGCTCCCACTGGTAGCGTGGTGTTTCAGATATCGAGGACTTCCATCTCGCGCAGCACTTCACCCACTGCTGCCACGGCCTGGCGCATTTCGTCCGGGTTGACGTGGCCGATGCAGCCGACGCGGAAGGTTTCGACCTGGGTCAGTTTGCCGGGGTAGAGGATGTAACCCTTGGCCTTGACCCGTTCGTAGAAGTCCTTGAACTGGTAGCGCGGATCTTGCGGGGCATGGAAGGTGGCGATGATCGGGGCCTGGATCGCTGCCGGCAGGAAGCTGCGCAGGCCGAGCTTGCCCATCTCTTCCATCAACGCCTGACAGTTGGCGGCGTAGCGCGCATGCCGCGCGGGCAGGCCACCTTCTTCGTTGTATTGCAACAGCGCTTCATGCAGCGCCGCGACCACATGAGTCGGCGGAGTGAAGCGCCACTGGCCGGTCTTCTGCATATACGTGTGCTGGTCATACAGGTCCATCGCCAGCGAATGCGAGTTGCCGGCCGCTGCTGCCAGCGATTCCTTGCGGGCGAAAACAAAACCCATCCCCGGCACACCTTCCAGGCACTTGCCGGAAGCGGCGATCAGCGCATCGAACGGCACTTTTTGCGCGTCCACCGGCAGTGCGCCGAACGAGCTCATGGCATCGATGATCAGGCGTTTGTCGTGTTGCGCGACGACCTCGGCGATTTCCGGCAACGGGTTGAGAATGCCGGTGCTGGTTTCGCAATGAATCAGCGCGACGTGGCTGATGTCGCCATCGGCGCGCAGCAGGCGGTCGACGTCGGCAGCGGTGGTCGGTTCGTCTTCGGCGGTTTCGAAGGTGCTGAACGAGCGGCCGAGCACTTCGCAGATCTTCGCCAGACGCTTGCCGTAGGCACCATTGATCAGCACCAGCACCTTGCCGTCACGCGGCACCAGTGTGCCGATGGCGGCTTCGACAGCGAAGGTGCCGCTGCCCTGCAAAGGCACGCAGTGGTGAGTGGCGGCGCCGTTGAGGATTGCCAGCAATTGCTCGCAGAGGCTGGCGGTCAGTTGATTGAAGCGGTCATCCCATGACCCCCAGTCGACCATCATTGCCTGGCGGGTGCGGGCCGAGGTGGTCAACGGGCCGGGAGTGAGCAGGATGGGTGCGGCAGTACTCATTCGTGTGTCCTCGCGATAGCGCTGTGGGATGAAGCTACGGGGCATACGTTGCAATTCGGCGGTCTATCAATCAAATTGTTTGTTGTTATGCCAGCCATCAGTGAGGGTTATCCATGAATCTGTTCCAGCTGCGCGCCTTCGACGCCGTGGCCCGGGAAGGCAGCTTTACCCGCGCCGCCGCGCGCCTGTTCATCAGTCAGCCGGCGGTCACCGGACACATCAAGGCGCTGGAGGAGCACTACCAGATCACCTTGCTGCGTCGCACCGCACGCCGGGTGGAACTGACCGAGGAGGGCACCAAACTGGCGGCGATCACCCGCGCCATGTTCGGTCTGGCCGAAGAAGCGCAGACCCTGCTCGACGCCAACCGCCAATTGCTCACCGGGCGTCTCGAAGTGGCGGCGGACGGCCCGCACATGGTCATGCCGATGCTTGCCAGCTTGCGTGCGCGCTATCCGGGGATCACGGTGAATTTGCGTCTGGGCAATGCGCAGGAAACCCTCGCCGCGCTGTTGTCCGAGCATGCCGACGTGGCGGTGCTGACCGAGGTCGAACCGCGCAAGGGCTTGCATCTGCAAGCGTTGAGCGAATCGCGGATCTGCGCGCTGGTGCCGGCGGCGCATGCGTGGGCGCAGCGTGCCGGCGAAGTAGAGCTCAAGGAGCTGGATCAGGTGATCATGGTGTTGCGCGAGCCGAGTTCGATCACCCGGCGTACCTTTGATCAGGCGTGTGCGCAGGCGGCGGTCATTCCGCGAGTGTTGCTGGAACTGGATAGCCGTGAGGCGGTGACCGAAGCGGTGGCGGCGGAGCTGGGGGTGGGTGTGGTGTCTTCGGTGGAGGTCAGCCATGACCCGCGGGTGGTGGCGATTCCGATTGTCGGGGACGGGCTAGTCAATCGGCACATGATTGGCTGCATGGAGCGGCGGCGGGAGTTGCGCCTGATTCAGGCGTTCTTCGGTCTGGCGCCAGGCTGATACACCGTGGTGCGTCCTTCGCGAGCAGGCTCGCTCCCACATTGGAATGCATTTCAACTGTGGGAGCGAGCCTGCTCGCGAAGGGACCAGACCGGTTTACCCAAGACTCTCGCGCACCATATCGAGAAATGTCGCCACCACCCGCCGCGAACTCTGCTCGCGCAAGCACACCAGCGTCTCGGTCAACCGCCGGGTGCAATCGGTGATCGGCAACGCACACACCCGCGAATCCGCGCCAAACTCCGCCGCCGACACCACCCCCACACCGATCCCCACCACCACCGCCTCGCGCGCCGCCTCCCGGCCCTCGACCTGGATTGCCGGACGAATGCGAAAACCGGCGCGGGCCATTTCTTCTTCCAGAGTCTGGCGGGTCACCGAGCCGTGTTCGCGCAGCACCAGTGGCGTGTCGTCGAGATCGGCCAGACAGATCGACTCGCGCTCGGCCCACGGGTGATGGCGCGAAACGAACGCCACCATCGGGTCGTTACGCAGCGGCACGCACAGCAGACGTTCATCAGTGACATCGCGCCCGAGCAGCGCCAGATCGGCCTGATAGTTGAACAGGCGAAACAGCGATTCATCGGTGTTACCGGTCTCGATCTTCACGCTGATCCCCGGATACCGCTCGCAGAACCGCGCGATTTGCGGCAGCACGTGTATCGGTGCGTCCACTGCGAGAATCAGGCTGCCAGTCTGCAACGCCTGGGATTCCTGCAGCAGTTCCTGGGCTTCAGCCTCGATCACAAACAGCCGCTGAGTAATCGCCAGCAGGCGCTCACCGAGATCGGTCAGGCGCACCGAACGCTTGTTGCGATGGAACAGCAACACACCAAAGCGCTCTTCGAGTTTGCGCACCTGGTCGGAAATCGCCGGTTGCGTGAGAAAAAGCCGTTCGGCGGCTTTGGTGAAGCTTCCATGGACGGCCACGGCGTGGAAGGCTTTGAGCTGGGCGTGGGACACCGACATGCAGCCTCCAGTAACAATCTGAACTTATGTGTGAAATACGATAAATCGATTTTATTTATTAAACAGTAATTGCTTTGATCCGCTCACGCCAGCGCTGACTTTCCGCTTGGACAGTAGCGTCGGCGATGAGCCTGTGCGTGCAACAACAGGACTCATCTGACCGCTATCGCCATCAGGGATGGGGCGCTGGCGCAGTGCTCAACAATAAAAAACACAGGCGTTTACTTAACGATTCTGCCGGCACACTCACACCCTGAGGTCAGAACCACAATGAACAAGCACATCGGCACCATTGCGCGTTGGCGCATGCAGATTTTCGCTGTCACCTGGCTCGCGTACGCCGCTTTCTATTTCACCCGCAAAGCATTTTCGGTGGCCAAACTGGGCATCGCCGAAGACCCGACCTTCATGCTCGACAAGATGGCCATGGCCAACCTCGATGCGATCTATCTGGCGGCCTACGCCATCGGCCAATTCACCTGGGGCATGCTCGCCGACCGTTTCGGCCCAAGGGTCGTGGTGCTTGGCGGGCTGCTGATTTCTGCTGGCGCGGCATTGGTGATGGGCAGTTTCGCGACCTTGCCGATCTTCGCCACTTGCATGCTGATCCAGGGGCTGGCGCAGTCCACCGGCTGGTCGGGATTGTGTAAAAACCTTGGGAGTTTCTTCCCGGCGCAGCAGCGTGGGCGGGTGCTCGGATTGTGGAGCTCCTGCTACGCGTTTGGCGGTCTGGTGGCCTCGCCGTTTGCCGGCTGGTGGGCGTATACGCTGATGGGCACCTGGCACGCGGCGTTCATTTCCAGCGCGGCAGTGGTCGCGGTGGTGGCGGTGTTGTTCTTCATTTTTCAGCGCAACAAACCCGAAGACGTCGGCCTGCCGGCGGTTGAACCGGAGCCGGAACTCAGTGCCGCGGAAACCGAAGCCAACAGCAAGCTCAGCGTCTGGGAGCCGTTGAAGGAAATCCTGCGCAACCGCACGGTGCTGGTGCTGGGCCTGGCGTATTTCATGTTGAAACCGGCGCGTTACGCGATTCTGTTGTGGGGGCCGGTGATCGTCTTTGAGCAGATGCCAAGTGTCGGCAAGGTCGGCGCGGCGATCATTCCCACCTCGTTCGAACTGGCCGGTCTGCTCGGGCCGATCATGATCGGTCTGGCCTCGGACAAACTGTTCGGCGCCCGGCGCATGCCGGCCTGCGTCCTCAGTCTGCTGGCACTGACCGTAACTTTGGCGCTATTCATGGGCGCGTTGCACACCGGCAGCGTGATGCTGGTGGTGGCGTTGCTGTTTGTCATGGGCCTGACCCTGTACGGGCCGGATTCGATGATCAGCGGCGCGGCGGCCATCGACTTCGGCAAGGCCAAGGCCGGTGCCACGGCAGCCGGCTTCGTCAACGGTTGCGGCTCGGTCGGCGCGGTGCTCGGCGGATTGCTGCCGGGTTACTTCGATTCGGTGACGGTGTTCATCGTCTTCGCCGGCTGCGCTTTGTTCTCGGCGCTGGTGCTGATTCCGCACTGGAACAGCCGCCCGGTCGGGGTGATGGAACCGCGCGCGGCCATTCCCAATTGCCCGCTGACCATCAAACCCCTGCGTAACTGAAACCCTTGCCTCGCGGCCTGCTGCGGCGTTCGCGGCAGGCTGTGTCGTGGCCATCTGACTGGAGAATCCCATGCGACCGTTTTGGCTAGAGCAAGCCTTGCAGGCCGACCCATCCGCGACGTGCTCGTCGCTGCAAGGCGAAGTGCGCACCGACGTGTGCATCGTCGGCGGCGGCTACACCGGGTTGTGGACGGCGATCATGCTCAAGCAGCAGAACCCGGAACTCGATGTGCTGCTGATCGAAGCCGACATCTGCGGCGCCGGTGCCAGTGGCCGCAACGGTGGTTGCGCGTTGTCGTGGTCGGCCAAGTATTTCACCCTCGAGCGGCTGTTCGGCGTCGAGGAGGCGGTGCGCCTGGTCAAGGAATCCGAGCGCAGCATCCACGCCATCGGCGAGTTCTGCGAACAGTACGGCGTCGATGCCGATTATCGCCTCGACGGCACGCTGTACACCGCCACCAACAAGGCGCAGGTCGGTTCGACCGACGCCGTGATCGCGGCGCTGGAGCGTAACGGCATCAACTCGTTCACGCAGCGCCCGGTGGCCGATGTGCAGCGCATGGCCGGTTCCAGCAAGCATCTGGAAGGCTGGTTCTCGCCAGCGGCGGCCAGTGTGCAGCCGGGCAAACTGGTGCGCGGGCTGCGTCGGGTGGCGTTACAACTGGGCGTGAAGATCCACGAGAACACGGCGATGACCGGCCTGGAGGAGGGCCGTCCGGCGCGTATTCACACCGCTGGGGGCTGCGTGATAGCCGACCGTGTGGTACTGGCGATGAATGCGTGGATGGCCCGGGCGTTTCCACAGTTCGAACGTAGCGTGGCGATTGTCTCCAGTGACATGCTGATCACCGAGCCGCGCCCGGATCTGCTGCAGGAAATCGGTTTGACCAGCGGCGTTACGGTGCTCGATTCGCGGATTTTCGTGCACTACTACCACAACACGCCGGACGGCCGGATCATGCTTGGCAAGGGTGGTAACACGTTTGCGTATGGTGGGCGGATGCTGCCGGTGTTCGATCAGCCTTCGCCATATGCTGGGTTGCTCAAACGCAGTCTCGGCAACTTCTTCCCGGCGTTTGCCGATGTAAAGATCGACGCGACGTGGAACGGGCCGTCGGATCGCTCGGTCACCGGGTTGCCGTTTTTCGGGCAGATGAGTGCCAGTGGCAATGTGTTTTATGGCTTTGGTTATTCCGGCAGTGGCGTCGGGCCGTGTCACATGGGCGGGCAGATTCTTGCCTCGTTGGTGCAGGGGCTCGATAACCCCTGGACCCGTTCGCCGTTGGTGAACGGGCCGCTGGGGTATTTTCCGCCGGAGCCGATTCGGTATCTGGGGTCGTTGATGGTGCGTAATGCGATTCGGCGCAAGGAGCGGGCAGAGGATCATGGGCGGCGGCCGCGGCATCTGGATGTGCGGTTGGCGAAGTTTGCGGCGGCGGCGGGGAAGGCTGACAAGGGGTGATTGGGGGCTGTCGAGCGCTGCGTTCTTTTGGGTTACCGAGTACATATCCGTTTCTGCGGTAACGGCTTCTTATGGTTTCGCTCTTACAGCGACTCACTTTTCCAGACGCCGAAAAGTAAGCAAAAGGCTTGGCCCCGGCGTACGGCCCTCGCCTAGGCTCGGGTTCCTTCGTTACGGGATTCATCCGGGGGGCATCGCCTCCGGTTTGCTTCGCTGCACCTCCTCTCGATGTGTTCGACTTCGTCGAACGGTCGCTGCGCTCCCACCCCCGGATAAACCCCTTCACTCAGCCTGCCGATGGGGCCGGCACGGCAAGATCAAGAGCTTTCGGCGAGCTGACACTCGGCCATTTGAGTGGTGAAAAGCATGCGCTTGGCTTTAGCTCCCTGTGGGAGCTGGCCTGCCAGCGAAGGCGGCCTACGAGCCGACCAGCCTCCAACTGCCCGCACCCAATCCAACTGTGAGAGCTGGCTTGCCAGCGATAGCAATCTCCCAGCCGACCAATCTCCAACAGCCCGCACCCAATCCAACTGTGGGAGCTGGCTTGCCAGCGATAGCAATCTCCCAGCCGACCAATCTCCAACAGCCCACACCCAATTCACTGTGGGAGCGAGCTTGCTCGCGAAGGCGGCCTCCCAGCCGACCCACCTCCAACAGCCCGCACCCAACCCAACTGTAGGAGCTGGCTTGCCAGCGATAGCAATCTCCCAGCCGACCAATCTCCAACAGCCTACACCCAATCCAACTGTGGGAGCGGGCTTGCTCGCGAAGGCGGCCTGCGAGCCGACCCACCTCCAACAGCCCGCACCCAATCCAACTGTGGGAGCTGGCTTGCCAGCGATAGCGACCTCACAACCACCCAGTTTCTTCCAGGTGTACTCAATGCCAATGTCTGCGGCGCTTAGGGATCGGCACCGTGCAGCAGCCAATCGAGCAACAGGCTGCTGTCGCGCGGTGGTGGTGTTTCACTCGGTGGCGCGGGACGCGTGTTGGCGAGGCACAGAATCGGTCGATCCGGGTCGCTGTCGAGGAAGCTGACCCACACCTCACTGCCGGCGCGGGGCAACTGGTGGGTGGCGAGCCGGCCGGCGCCGGTCAGTGCGATTGGCAGCCACAGGCATGCAGACTCAGTTGTCTGCGCCGGCCAGAGGTTGACGCCGATGCGCCCGCGATCATCCAGTTGCGCGGGCTGGCCGGGCGATCCCAGCACTTGTGCCAGATGGTAGCCGCCGATGTTCGGGCGCGGCTGTGCCAATGGCGGGCGAAAATCGCTTGACCAGGGCAGGGCAGTGAAGTCGTTTCGATAGCGATGCACATCAGTGGTCGGGTCGAGGATCGAGGGGTGCTGGCCCTGGTGGTGCAGTTCGGTGATCAGCCATTGTTCATTGAAGGTATTGATCGGATGCTCGCTGATCTGTAACAGATGCCCGCTGCGCAACGCGCTGCAATCGCAGGTGCCCCGGATCGAGCGCGACTGACAGCGCTGGCGCTGCAGATGGCGACGGCTGCGTTGTTCGGCGTGACGCTGTTCGCCGGACAGGTTCTGCGGTGCGAGTGCGGGCACGGGATGGTTGGCCGCGTCGGTGGCGATGGCCTCCTGCCCGCGGTTGCGAATGCCGTGCGCAGCCATCACCGGTGGCGCGTCATGGCGCTGAAACAGCGTGCTGACGCGCGGTGATGGTGTGTCGTCGGTGATGCCAAACGGCACCGGCAACGGTTCCTGCGGCAGGCTGAGGTTGTCATCGGCAAACACCAGCACATGCCCGTTCGGGTGATGTTCGAAGTGATAGTGGATGCCTTCCTCCTCACACAGCCGTTGCACGAAGGCCAGGTCACTTTCTTCGTACTGGATGCAAAAGGGCCGCGGCGGGTATTGGCCGACGCTCATTTCGATCCGGTAACTGTCCGCCGGCAACTCATGCTCGCCGAGCAATTGCGCGAGGATCGTCGGCACGCTCGTTTGCACGAAGACCCGGCGCCGGGGCGGCTGGTCCAGACTCATCAGCAGCGGGACGAGGATCAGCCGGTAGCCGATGCGGTGGCTGGCGCGATGCTCGCAACTGACGCTGTGGATCAGACCGTGGATCCCGTGATCGGCGCCCAGGCGCAGGAACGCCGGTTGGCGCAGCAGACTGCCTGGGGGCAACGCCGGTGCCAGACCGATCATTTCAATCTCGAAGCGAAACGGCTGATTGAGTGCTTCCTTGCCACTGAAACGCAAGACCGGCAGGCACAGCGGGCCGTCGGTCAGGGTCAGGGTGAACGGGGTTTCCTTATCATTGAGCATTCGTACGGGCTCTGTGGGCAATACGGACGGCAGAGGGTACGAAAACGCGAGCACGAATGGTCATGGCTGGTGGGCTTTTCAGAATCGCCCTACAAGTCGTGGTGACGATGTCGATTCAACAATGATTTTTTTGGTCGATTGCCGACTTTAGGCCGTATAAACTTGGCGCCACGCGTCGGCCAATAGATGTCTCGGCGCCACAGATCAAGAGAGTGAGTAATGGGCGCACAGTGGAAGGTTAAACACAAAGAAGCGGCAGCCAACGCCAAGGGCAAGATCTTCGGCAAACTGGTGAAAGAAATCACCATCGCTGCCCGCAACGGTGCCGATACCGCCACCAACGCACACCTGCGTCTGGTGGTCGAGCAGGCCAAGAAAGCCTCGATGCCCAAGGAAACCCTGGACCGCGCCATCAAGAAAGGCGCCGGCCTGCTGGGCGAAACCGTGCAGTACCACCGCGTGACGTACGAAGGTTTCGCACCGCATCAGGTTCCGTTGATCGTCGAGTGCGTCACCGACAACATCAACCGCACCGTCGCGGAAATCCGCGTGGCGTTCCGCAAGGGTCAACTGGGCGCTTCCGGTTCGGTGGCCTGGGACTTCAACCACGTCGGCATGATCGAAGCGTCGCCGGACACCCCGGACGCCGATCCGGAAATGGCCGCGATCGAGGCCGGTGCCCAGGACTTCGAGCCGGGCGAAGAGGGCGCGACCCTGTTCCTGACCGATCCGACCGACCTCGACGCCGTGCAGAAAGCCCTGCCTGAGCAAGGCTTCACGGTGCTGTCGGCCAAACTCGGCTACCAGCCGAAGAACCCGGTCAGCGGCCTGAGCGCCGAGCAGATGGCTGAAGTTGAAGCGTTCCTCGAAGGCCTCGACAACCACGACGACGTGCAGGACATGTTTGTCGGTCTGGCGGGCTAAGATCAAAAGATCGCAGCCTGCGGCAGCTCCTACAGGTGTACACATAACCCTGTAGGAGCTGCCGCAGGCTGCGATCTTTTTGTCATTGTGTGTGCAATACCTGAATCACTTCGCTGAACCCCGGCCGCGCCAGCACGTCCGGCTGACAGCAACGCTGTTCCAGCGCCTCCAGCACCTCGCGTTGTTCATCGCTCAACCCCGCGTCGACGCGCGCCAGCAATTCCCCGAGCAGAACCCCGAACGCCCGCACTTCGATGCGTTGCAGTGCCCGGGTTTCCAGGTTGTCGGTGGTGGCATGGAACGACGCCGCGCCGAAATCCCCGAGCAAGCAATCGCCCTGATCGTTCAGCAGAATGTTGTGGCCGTAGAGGTCGCCGTGGGTGATGCCCTGTTGATGCAAGTGCTCGGCCGCCGAAGCGATGCCCTTGGCAATGTTCAGCGCCACTTCGGCACTGAAGCGGCAGTCCTCGGCATACACATCCCGCGAGCAGCTCGCCAGGCTCGGCAATGCCGCGAGGTTGCGAAAGCTTGGGTCGATCAGTTGCATCACCAGCCCCTGTTGGCCATCGGGATGCCCGTGAATACGGCCTTCCACGCGGATCAGGTTCGGGTGCAGGCCGGCGGTGATGCAGGCGTTCATCTCGTGCAGCGGCGAACCGTCGCTGGTCATTTCACCTTTATAGAGCTTCACCGCGACCGGCACCTGCGAGCCGTCGGCGCGCTGCCACTGCGCCCGGGAAATCACCCCCGAGGCGCCTTCGCCCAGGCGCTGTTCCAGACGCAGCGCCGACCAGTCGATCAGCGGCGTGGCTTCCAGCGCGGCGGCATCGGCTTCGGTTTCCAGCGGATTGCCGGCATACGCCAGCCAGGTCAGGCTCGGCAGGGTCAGCAGCCACTGCGGCAGTTCACGCATCTGGTTGGCGGCGATGCGGATCAGCTCCAGGCGATGGCACTGGCTCATTGAGGCGGGCAGCGCTTGCAGGCGATTGCCGGCCAGCAACAGTTTTTGCAGATACGGGCGCTCACCCAGTTCGGTGGGCAGGCTTTCGATGCAGTTGTCGGTCAGGATCAACCAGCGCAGCAGCGGCGGCAATGCTGGGCCCGGCACGTGGCTGATGCGGTTGGCCTTGAAGCCGATCATCGTCAGCGCCGCGCATTTTCCGACGCATTCCGGCACCTCGGTGAAGCGGTTGTCCGAGCAGAACAGAATGCGCATCCTGGTCAGGCGATGCAGGTCGTCGGGCAGACTGCTCAAGGCGTTGCCGCTGAGGTTGAGCACCTCCAGCGTATCGGCCAGTTCGAAAATCTCCCGGGGGAACTCGGTCAGGCCGCAAGACAGATCCAGCCGGGTAATGCCCGACAACTCGCCGGCGCGCAATTGAGCAAGGGTGTGCATGGGGATGTTCACTATCAAAGGAAAGAAGCGCCGGGCGCTCGGAATGGGCGACATGATAACGGCAAAGCCGGGATTTGCATTGATCTGAACTGGAGGCCCCTTTAATTCCTGTGGGAGCGAGCCTGCTCGCGAAGGCGGAGTGTCAGTTGGCGAAATATTGGCTGACAGGACGCTTTCGCGAGCAGGCTCGCTCCCACAAGGGACTTGAGTGGGTCAGTGGGTTTCCTGCAACTGCCCCAGGCGACTGCGGGTGCGCGCCAGATCGATGGCATTCCCGCCAAGGGCCTCGCGCAGTGGCAAGCGGCTGAGCAGGGTCAGGTGCTTGTCCTGGTCGTAGAGCACGTCGATCAGGTTGATGAAGCGCTGTTGTGCGGCGATCGAGCACTCACCGAGTTCCGGCAGGTCGTCGATGATCCACTGGTCGAAACGCCGACACAGCTCCAGATAATCCATCACCGCTGTCGGTTGCTCGCACACGTCGCTGAAGGCGAAAGCGACCCGGCTGCCATCGCACAGGCGCGCCTGAACGTGTCGGCTGCCCACCGGCAACGCAATGGCCGGGGCACCTTCGGGCGGCAGGTTCAGCGCCTCGCGCTGGGTTGCGGTGGCTGGCCACACATAGTGGCCCTGCGTGAAAACCTGATGCGCATGGTTGCTCGCCTGGCTGCGGTAATCGTGCGGGCCGCCGACCTCCATCACTTGCATTCGGGCGTTGATCAATTCGATCACCGGTTTGAAGCGCGCGTGATAGAGCGGGTTGGGCAGCAAGCCTTCCGGCGGATAGTTGGAAGTCACCAGCAGCAGAATCCCGCGTTCGAACAAGGCCTTGAACAGGCGGGTGATGAGCATCGCATCGCCGATGTCATGCACATGAAATTCGTCGAAACACATTACCCGGCAATCGGCTAACAGCTCGTCGAGGGTGACGCCGAGAGCGTCGTCTTGTTCGCGATGGTTGAACATGCCCTGATGCAACCGGGCAAAGAATTCATGGAAATGCACGCGCTGTTTCTGCGCGGTCGGCAGTGCCTGGAAAAAACCGTCGAGCAGCCAGCTCTTGCCGCGTCCGACCGCGCCATGCAGGTACAGGCTCGGCGGCATTTGCGGCTTGGCGCCGAACAACAGGCTGGCCTGCTGCGCCATGCAATCGATCACCCGCTGTTGGCTGTGGCTGAGGGTGTAACCCTGACCATGGGCCTTGTGCCGGAAATAGTCGCGGATCGACTGGGCATTCGCGTCATGCCCGGCATGCGCGGGCCGGCCCTTGGCGAACCAGCGGCGCAGCGCCGACCAGCGTAGGGTCAGTGGCGATCGTTTGGGCGCTCGAGAGGGCACAGTGCAGTCACTCCGTGTTCATCAGACCGGCGCCCGGGAGCGCGGCGCCGTAGTGTAACCAGAGGCTGCGCCCGGCTTCCATCGCGGCTCGTCGACTGTGGGCGATCACTGAACAGATTTGTGCGGGACGTACAGCTATTTTCAGCGATGTAATTCGCCGTGTTGCCAAACTTTCGAAACATATCCCGGCAGATCCATGGATCCAATCGACTGGCGGATTCGTTGTCCGTTGCTACCCTGAAACACAGTAACGTCATCCAGGATGTTCCCTCACAAGGAATGGGACAGTGATTGTACGTGTGGTGATGGGCCTGCTCGGGGTGCTTGGGGCATCGGTGCATGCGGCGGATCTTCAGGTCGAAGTCCGCGTTGACGTGCAGCGTGGCTGCCAGTTGATCGGCCAACAGCGCGAGGCGGGTATCGAACAATTGGGCGTGCTGGATTTCGGCAGTATTGCGCGTCTCGACGACCCGGCCGGGCCACTGGGTGCGGCGCTGACCAACCAACGGTTGCCACGTCTGGAATGCAACCCTGACACGCCGTATCAACTGCGGGTCGACGGTGGCCTGCATGGTGGCGTTGGCGAGGTTCGCTACATGGCGGGGGCGGCGGGGAGCCAGCCGATTCCATATCGGCTGTATCAGGACGCGGCGCGCCGGGTGCCGCTGGTGGTGAACGTGCCAGTCAGCGGCCGGGTGCCGGACACCGGCACGGTGGAGTTGCCGCTTTACGCGCGGATCGGGCGTCTGGCGCAGGTGCCGCAGGTCAGCCGCTATTCGGATCTGGTGAAAGTCACCGTGACTTGGTGAGTGCAGGATTTCAGGCAATCCGCTGGAGGCGGATTGCGCAGGGAAGGGGCGTTCAATCCTGAACGCAAGGTACGCAGGCATCCTGAAGGAGTAGGACGGACGCTATGACAGGCAAGCACTGGATGGTTATCGCCACGGGTACGTTGCTGTTGCTCGCTGACGACGCACAGGCGGCGATCAGTGGCCAGATCAATGCGCGGCTGATCCTGATCGCCGGGTGCGAAGTCACCAACAGCGCCACCCCGGCGATCCCGGTGAGCAATCTGGGCACCCTCGATTTCGGTCAGCAGGGGCCGACCTGGAACGCGCCGATCAAGGCCAGTCTCGACGGCGACAGCAGCGGCAAGCTGAACGTCGCCTGCAATCCCTCGGTCACCGGTTTCACCGTCACCATCGACGGCGGCAGCCACGGCGACGGCACCACCCGCCGCCTGAGCAACGGGCGCCAGACCCTGCCTTATCAACTCTTTCTGGATGCCTCCGGTAGCCAGCGCTACAGCATTGGTCAACAACACAATTTCGCTGTCACCAGCGGTGCGCAGATACCGATTCCGGTGTTTGGTACGGTGGTGGCGAATACCCGCGCGGTTCCGGCAGGTGTCTACACCGACACGCTGACGGTGACGCTCGACTGGTAACCCCGTAGAGGACGGACACCATGCGCAAGTTTGCATCAAGGATAGGTTTGTCGTTGCTCGGCCTGACGCTGGTTTCCAGTGCCCACGCCGCCACCACGGTCACCGGCCAGATCACCGCCAGCCTGACCCTGATCAGCAGCTGTCAGGTCAACGGTGCCGGCGGCTCCACCGGGCTGAACTTTGGTGCGCTGAACTTCGGCACCGCCAACAGCCTGTTCACCACCGCCAGCGGGCAGGTTCTGGGCGGTGGCGGCGGGGCGCTGTCGATTCTCTGCTCCAGCGGCACGACCCCGGTGGTCAAGGTGCGTGCGGGTGCTCACGATGGGCAGTCGCCGGGCGGCGCTCGCGCGCTGTACGACGGTGTCGCCAACTACGTGCCGTACGACTTCTACACCGATGCCGGGCATTCGCAACTGCTGCCGATCGACGGCACGATCAACCTGGCGACCAGCACTGGCGTGGCGCAGACGGTGAATATCTACGGTCAGGCGGTGGGCAAGGCCGGGTTGCCGGCGGGGACGTACACCGACACCGTCGCTGTTGAATTGACGTTCTGATGCCATGCGCCGCCAAGGCTGTGCCGCGCTGCTCCTGCTCTGTGCGGGCAGTGTGCCGCTGTCACTGGGGGCGGCGACCAGCCAGAGCTTTCAGGTCAGCGCGACCATCACGCCGGGATGCCTGGTGGTGGGCGGGGTGTCGAATTACGGCGGACTGAATTTCGGTTCGAGTTCGGCCCTCGCGACCGGCACGGTGCAAGTGGCATTGACCGGCGGCGTACAGTTGCAATGCACGCCGGGGGTGGCACTGAACATGACGGTCGATGGCGGCCAGTACAACAGCAGCGGTCGCCACATGCAGATCAACAGCGGCAGTGCGCGGGTGGCGTATGCGCTGTTCCGCGATGCGGCTTACAGCCAGAGCCTGGGCATCGGCCAGAGCGTGGCGGTGGCCTATAGCGATGCGAACAACATCAGCCTGCCGATTTACGGTCAGGTGCAATTGCCGGGCAATCAGCCCGGGGGGACATACAGCGACGTGTTGCAGGTGCAGCTGTCGTGGTAAAGCGACATTTGAATGGCCGACAAGGAGCAGGTTCATGGGGGCAGTTACGTCTGGGCATTCGTTGTTGCAGGGCGCGTTGCTGGCGCTGGTCATGCTCGGGGCCGGCCATGCGCAGGCCGCCAGCTCGGTGCTGATCTGGCCGATCGATCCGGTGTTGGAGGCCGATCAACAGGCCAGTGCGCTATGGCTGGAAAACCGTGGCACGGAAACCGCCAACCTGCAGATCCGCGTGTTCGGCTGGAGCCAGAGCGGCTTTGCAGAGCAATACCAGAACCAGCGCGATATGATCGGCAGCCCGCCAGTGGCGAAGATCGAGCCGGGGCAAAAACAACTGGTGCGCCTGACCCGGACCAAGGATGTGCCGCCGGGGCAGGAACTGGCTTACCGGATCATCATCGACGAAATCCCTTCCGCCCAGCCGCCGGCCGCCGAGGGCGGCAAAACCGCAGCCGCGATCCGCTTTCAGATGCGCTATTCGGTGCCCTTGTTTGCCTACGGCGCGGGGCTGTGGAGCAAGGAAGACAGCACCCGCCCGCGTGATCCCAAGGGTATCGGTGTGCCGCAACTGAGCTGGCGCACGGTGGCGGTGGACGGTCGACCGTATATCGAAGTGCGCAATCAGGGCGCGGTGCATGCGCGGCTGACCGACGTGGCGATCAAACAGGGTGGACAGAGCAAGCCATTGGCCGAAGGCCTGCTGGGTTATGTGCTGCCGGGCGCGGTGATGCGCTGGCCGGCACCTGGAGCGTTGGCGAGTGAGTCGGCGTTGCAAGTGCGAGTCAATGGCGGGGCGCAGGTGCAGAGCATTGCGCCGGGACGCTGAAAAGGGAGCCATGCCGAGTGGACTTTTGTGGCGAGGGAGCTTGCTCCCGCTGGGTTGCGATGCAGCCCCAAGCCATGTCAGGCAGTTCGCTTAAACAGTTCTGACGACGGCTGCGCCGCCGAGCGGGAGCAAGCTCCCTCGCCACAATGAATGCATCGTGTCGTCAAAATTCCAGAGAAAGATAACTGGCTTTGGCAAGAGTGGCATCAGGAGGATCGAGTCCATTGACGGACGTAAAGCGTGTATGAGCCCGGGATGGGCTCGTCGTATTCAGCGTCCGTTGTGGCTCATGACCGGCGCGTGTTGCCTGATGTTCGTGCAACCATCCGAGGCCGGCGAACTGCCGCCACCGCCCAGCGGCATGGAGGCCGTGAGTGATGCACAGTTGTTTCTGGAGTTGGTGGTCAATCAGATGAACACCGGGCGGGTGGTGGCGGTGCAGCAACGTGACGGGCATCTGTTTTTGCCGGCCAGCGTATTGGCTGAAAACGGGATGAAATTGCCGGGCAATCCTGGTGCTGAAGTTGATCTCGACGGCCTGCCTGGACTGCACAGCGAATACGACAGTGTCGGCCAGCGCCTGCTGCTGGTGGTGCCACCGCAGTGGCTGCCGGATCAGTTCATCGGTAATCGCGAGAACTATCCGCGCACCCCGGCGCTGAGCAGTTTCGGCGCGTTGTTCAACTATGACCTGTACCTCAACGACACCGACGATGCCGGCACTTATCTGGCGGCGTGGAACGAGGTGCGGCTGTTCGACAGTTGGGGCACGTTGTCCAACACCGGGCAGTACCGGCGCACCTTGTCCGGCGATTCGGTCAGCACACTGGACAACGGTTACCTGCGCTACGACACCACCTGGCGTTACTCCGACGACGAGCGAATGCTCACCTACGAAGGCGGGGATGTGATCAGCGGTGCCTTGCCGTGGAGCAATTCGGTGCGTCTGGGCGGCGTGCAGTTCTCACGGGATTTTGCCGTGCGCCCGGATCTGGTGACTTATCCGTTACCGCAGTTCGCCGGTGAGGCCGCGGTGCCGTCGTCGGTGGATCTGTTCATCAACGGCTACAAGTCGAGCAGCACCGACCTGCAACCGGGTCCGTATACCCTGACCAACATTCCCTTCATCAACGGCGCCGGTGAGGCCGTGGTGGTGACCACCGATGCGCTGGGGCGGCAGGTGTCGACCACGGTGCCGTTCTATGTCACCAGCAGTCTGCTGCAAAAAGGCCTGAGTGATTTCTCGGTGGCGGCCGGTACGTTGCGCCGCGATTACGGTTTGAAGGACTTCAGCTATGGCCCTGGCGTGACCTCCGGCAGCCTGCGCTACGGTGTCAGCGACAGCTTCACCCTGGAAAGCCACGCCGAAGCGGCTGACTCGCTGACCCTCGGCGGGATCGGCGGCAATTGGCGTCTGGGCAATTTCGGCGTACTCAACAGCGCCATCAGTCAGAGCCGATTCGACGGCGACGGCGGCGAGCAGTTGAGTCTCGGTTATCAGTACAGCAGCCAGCGCTACAGTTTTTCCTGGCAGCGCCTGCAACGCCGCGATCAGTACGCCGACCTCAGCGTGATCGACAGCCCTTATATCAGCCTCAGCCGGCGCAGCGAGCAGGCGACCCTGAGCGTCAACCTAGAGCGCTGGGGCAGCCTCGGTGCCGGTTATTTCGATGTGCGCGCGGCGGACGATTCGCGCACGCGTCTGCTCAACCTGAGCTGGAGCAAACCGCTGTGGCGCAACAGCAGCTTCTATCTGTCGGCCAACCGCGAGATCGGCGACAGCCACTGGGCGGTGCAAGCGCAACTGGTGATCCCGTTCGATCTGCGCGGCAGCCTGGCGATCAGCAGCGAGCGCAGCAAGACCGGGCAGAGTCAGCAGCGGGTCAATTACAGTCGTTCGGTGCCGACCGAGGGCGGGGTCGGTTTCAATCTGGGGTATGCCAAGGGTGATGGCCCCGATTATCGTCAGGCTGATGTGACCTGGCGTCTGCAATCGGTGCAGTTGCAGGCCGGGGTTTACGGCACCTCAGACGCCGAGACCCGTTGGGCCGATGCCAGTGGCTCGCTGGTGTGGATGGACCGCCAGGTGTTCGCCGCCAATCGCATCGACGACGCGTTTGTGGTGGTCAGCACCGATGGTTTCGCCGACATTCCGGTGCGCTACGAAAACCAGCAGGTCGGTCAAACCGATAAAAACGGCCACTTGCTGGTGCCGTGGAGCAGCGCGTACTACCGCGGCAAATACGAAATCGATCCGCTGAATCTGCCGGCCAACGTGCGCAGCCCCAACGTCGAACAGCGCATCGCCGTACGCCGTGGCAGCGGTTATTTGCTGGAGTTTCCACTGACCCGGGTAATCGCCGCGAGCATCGTGCTGGTGGATGCGCAGCAACGCGAGCTGCCATTGGGTGCGGGGGTGCTTCATGAGCAGAGCGGTACGCGCACGGTGGTCGGTTGGGACGGCTTGGTCTATCTGGAAAACCTCCAGGCGCAGAACTCGTTGCAGGTGACGCTGGCCGACGGCAAGACCTGCAACGCGCAATTCGCCGTGGACATGCAGCAAAGCCAGGTGCCGCTGATCGGCCCGTTGGTGTGCCAATGAACGCGGCGCGGATTTGCCTGTGTCTGGCGTTGCTGCTGCCGGGGATGGCGCAGGCCTTGTGTTCGGTGGTCAGCACCACGCCGGCGGCGTTCGGTTCGATCAGTTCGATTGCCGTGCGCACCACGACGCAGCCCAGTTCCACGCTCAATGCCGGGTTGAGTTGTACCGGTTCGCTGTTGTCATTGCTGACCAGCAACGACCATTTCTACGCCACCATCACCTCGACCCAGAGTGGTTTGCTCGGGCCGAGCGGCGACGTCATCGGCTACACGATCTACGCCAACAACAGCACCAGCTACCCGGTCACCCGTGGCAGCGCCTTCGACTTCGCCCGTAACGGCATTATCGATGCCTTGGGATTGCTCAACGGCACCACCCCGAAAACCGTGCCGCTGTACTTGGGCACGACCATTGGCAGTAACGTCGCCGCCGGGGTTTATACGGAAACCCTGAGCATTTTCTGGAACTGGAATTACTGCTCCGGGATCGGTATCGGCAGTGTTTGTCTGGGGCGTGACATCAATAGCGGTACGGCGACGCTGACGGTGAACCTGACCGTGTCCAACGACTGCACGATTACCGCGCCGAACATTGCCTTTGGCAGTGCACCGGTGATCAGCGCTTTTACCCCGGTGACCGGGCAGACCATCAACCTGGCCTGTACCAAGGGCAGCGCCTACACCGTCGGTTTGAGCGACGGGCAGAACCCGGTCAGTGTCGGCGGTCGGCGGCGGATGATTTCCGGAAGTAATTATCTGGCCTACGACATCTTCAAAAGCGCCGGGACTACTCGTTGGGGCAGTGTCGGCAGTGCGCGCCGGTCGAGCACTGACGCCGAGGTCAATCCAGGAAATGGTCTGGGCACCGGAAGTCAGATCTTCAACTACAACGCGAAGATCTACACCGATCAGACCACACCGCCGGCGGGGACGTACCTGGACAATGTGGTGCTCGATGTAGGGTTCTGACTCATACGATGACCCCTGTGGGAGCGGGCTTGCTCGCGAATACGGTGTGTCATTCAGCAATGATGGTGGCTGATCTACCGCTTTCGCGAGCAAGCCCGCTCCCACAGGGGGATTGGCGCAGTTTTCACAATGGCAGTGACTGCCTCAATTGCTGCACCGCCGGCGAATCCGTCGGGCTGACCATCGCATAGTTGTACCCGCCACCGGACCAGTAATCGGCCTGCAGATCGCCGTCGCTGCGACTGCCGCGAGGCAGGAAGGTGTTCTTCGGCCCCGGTGGCCGCACATAGAAACTGACCTTGTGGCCGCTGCGATCCTCATACACCACCATCGCCGCCGGGCCTTCATCGGTGCTGAGCAGGCGGCCACTGACCGGTTCGAAACCGGCGGATTTCAGATCCGGCAAGCGACTGGCCTGGGTGAAATAGCGGTCGAGCCAATGCTGCATGTCGCCGTCACTGGCAACCTTGTAGTCCGCCGGCAATATCCCTTGCTGGGCGATCAAACGATAGGCCTGCAAGGCGTCGGTCATCGGCAACATCGAAGACCTCACGAGGGTCATTTCCCGCGCCTGCCAGCCACTGAACCCGCCGATGCCGACCGCGATCAGCAACACCGCCGCGCTGGCCAGGTGACGACGCGACTGACGCTTGAGGCGCTGGCGAATCAGCGCCGGATCGAGTTCCGGATTGGCCGGTTGCTGCAAGGCACCGCCCAGGGCTGCGCGCAACAACTGGGCGTCGTGCTGCCAGGCGCGCACCTGCGCGGCGGCTTCCGGGTGAGTGGTCAGCCAGGTGTCGACCAGACGCCGGTCGGCCTCGTTGAGTTGATGGTCGACGTACGCGTGCAGGTCACGCTCACTGGGAGGCATGCTGATCATTTGAGTATCCGCAAAGAAGGGCTGCTGATTTCGCCGTCGCTGAGCTGGCGCAAGGCCTGGCGGGCGCGGGACAGGCGCGACATCACCGTGCCGGTGGGGACGTCGAGGATGTCCGCGACTTCCTTGTAGCTCAGGCCTTCGACCGAGACCATCAGCAACAGCGCGCGTTGTTCGGTGGGCAGGCGATCGAAGGCTTGCAGGGTCGATTGGGCGATCACGGTGCGCTCGACCGAGGGTTCGGCGTCGTCGCGACCGGTGAAGAATTCGAGCATCCGCGCATAACGGCGCGAGCGTCGGTGGGCGTCGAGAAACTGCCGATAGAGGATCGCGAACAGCCATGCGCGCACATCACCCTCGGCGCGTTTCGCGCTCCAGCCGGACAGAGCCCGCTCGAGGCTGGCCTGCACCAGATCGTCGGCGCTGCTGCTGTTGCGGGTCAACGACACGGCAAAGCGGCGCAATCTGGGAATGATTTCTCTCAACTGTTCGTCGAATTCGCTCATGAATTTCTGCTAGTCACTACGCTGTGGACTAGGGAGACGTCTGCCGTTCGAGGTTATTCCACGTTCGGAAAAATAAATACCGGGCTATGGAATAAATCCTGATGGGGTGCGTCTTGCTGATTCTTCCTACTTGTGGCCGATGGCCCTGGAGTTATTCATGGTTGATCGCACTTCACCGCCGGGCAGGCCGTCGCGCCCGCCCTTGAGTGCCGCGAGCACAGTGTTGCGCCTGACGGCGATTGCCGTGGTGGTTGCCGCAGTGGCCGGGGCGTTTGCCTACGTGCACGGTAATCTTGACCCACAACGTCTGACGCCCAAGGCGCTGGTCGATGTGCTGGAGAAAAACAACGGCGTGCATCCCGGGTTCCGGCGCAACCACGCCAAGGGCGTGTGCGTGATCGGGCATTTCGAGAGCAGTGGCGAGGCGCGAGCGTTTTCTTCCGCGCAGGTGTTCAACGAGGCGCAGACCCCGGTGGTCGGGCGCTTCGCATTGCCGGCGGGAAATCCCTACGCCCCGGACAGCAGCGTGCCGATCCGCAGCCTGGCGCTGCGTTTCACCCAGGCCAACGGTCAGCAATGGCGCACCGGGATGAACAGCATGCCGGTGTTCCCGGTTGGCACCCCCGAGGCGTTCTATCAGTTGCAGCAGGCGCAGTCGCCGGATCCGGCCACGGGTAAACCGGATCCGTCGAAAGTGCCGGCATTCTTTGCCGCGCACCCGGAAGCCGTGCCGTTTCTGACGTGGGTGAAGACCGCCAAACCGTCGGCCAGCTATGCCACTGAAACCTACAACAGCGTGAATGCGTTCTATCTGGTCAACGCCAGTGGGCAGAAGCAGGCGGTGCGCTGGAGTGTCACGCCACTGGCGCGCGATGCCGCCGGAGCCTCGGCGCCGGAGGGCGCGGATTTTCTCGAAAAGGATCTGGTGCAGCGCCTGGCCGAGGGACCGTTGCGCTGGCAGTTGAATATCACCCTGGCCAACCCCGGTGATCCGGTGAACGATGCCAGCAAAACCTGGCCCGAGGGTCGCAAGGTGATCAACGCCGGCACGCTGGTGCTGGAGAAGACTCAGCCGCAGCTCAGCGGCGAATGCCGCGACATCAACTACGATCCGCTGGTGCTGCCAGCCGGGATCGAAGGCTCCGACGACCCGCTGCTCGCGGCGCGTTCCGCCGGTTACGCCGATTCTTATCTACGGCGCACCAGTGAAGTCAGCCAATTGCCCGCCGCCAGACAGGAGGCTCGCCCATGAGCACGCAACCGACTCATTTCGCGCTGCTGGCGCGGCTGCTGCACTGGCTGATGGCGCTGATGATCATCGCCATGTTGTTCATTGGCGCCGGCATGGTCACTTCGGTTTCACAGCGGCATGAATGGCTGATTCATCTGCACAAACCGCTGGGGATCGCGATTCTGCTGCTGGTGGTCGTGCGTCTGTTGGTGCGGTTTTCCACTCGACAGCCGCCGCTGCCGGCGGATCTGCCGGGCTGGCAGGTGATGGCGGCCAAGGCTTCGCATGTGTTGTTGTACGCCTTGATGCTGGTGCTGCCGCTGCTCGGTTGGGCGATGATCAGTGCGTCCGGGGAGCCGGTGATGCTCAGCAATACCTTGCAGTTGCCGTCGATCCTGCCGGCCGATGCGCAAGTGTTTGCCCTGCTGCGCAAGGCGCATGGCTATCTGGCGTACCTGTTGTTCCTGACCGTGCTGTTGCACCTGGCAGCGGCACTGTTCCATGGTTGGGTGCGTCGCGACGAGGTGCTCGACAGCATGTTGCGCGGTCGCGATCGCGATTAACCCGTCTGTGTGGCGCACCGCTGCGGTGCGCCACTTCTCAGGGTCAGCCACCAATAACCCAGCGCCACTGCGTTGATAACGGCGCCAAGCAGACACACGCCGGTCCAGCCGGCCCAGGCGTACATCGCCGTCGAGGTAATCGAACCCAATGCACTGCCGATCGAATAGAACAGCATGTAGCCGGCGGTGAGGCGGCTTTGCGCTTCAGGGCGCACGCTGTAGATCATGCTCTGGCTGGTGACGTGCACGGCCTGCAAGCCCAGATCGAGGGTGATCACTCCCAGCAACAGCGCCCACAGCGAGGACTGGGTGAGGGCGATCGGCAGCCACGAGGCGAGCATCAGCAGCAGCGACAGACCGCTGACCCATTGGCCCAGACCGCGATCAGCCAGATGTCCGGCGCGCGCGGCGGCGAGTGCACCGGCGGCGCCGGCTAAGCCGAACAGGCCGATTTCACTGTGCGACAGCGACAGTGGCGGGGCGGCCAGCGGCAGCACCATCGGCGTCCACAGCACCATGGCGCTGGCAAAGGTCAGCAGCGCGAGAATCGCCCGTTGGCGCAGCACCGGCTCTTGCCTGAACAGGCTGAATACCGAAGCGATCAGCGCGCCGTAACGGCTTGCGGGCTGCGCGGCTTCATCCCTGGGCAAGACGCGCAACAGCAGCAGTGCCATCAGCAGCGTCAGCCCCGCCGACAGCAGATAGATCGCCCGCCAACCCGCCAGATCAGCCATGGCCCCGGCAATCGTGCGAGCAAGCAGAATGCCGACGACGATACCGCTGGTGACCACGCCGACCACCCGACCGCGTTGCGCCGGGATCGCCAGGGTCGCGGCGTACGCCACCAGCACTTGCGTCACCACCGCGAGCAAACCGGTCAGGGTCATGCCGAGCAGCAACCAGGCGCTGTTTGGCGCCAGCGCGATCATCAGCAGCGCGACGGCCGAGAGCAGGGTCTGGGTGACGATCAACCGGCGTCGGTTGAGCAAGTCGCCAAGTGGCACCAGCAATACCAGGCCAATGCCGTAGCCGATCTGCGTCAGGGTAATGACGATGCCGATGGTTGCCGGTGACATGGCGAAGGCATCGGCCATGGCGTCCAGCAGCGGCTGCGCGTAATACACGTTGCCCACCGCCAGTCCACAGGCGACGGCAAACAGCAGCACCACGCTGCTTTTGAGAGGTTGAGGTTGCATGCCCTGATTCCTTTTTGGGTTTCAAATTAAAACCAGAATCACGTTAAGCATTCTGGTTTTAATTTGCAACCTTGTTGGTCATGGCGTTTGATTGCGCAAAAAAAAAGATCGCAGGCATAGCTGCGATCTTTGGGTGGAGCGGGGGAGGGATCAGCGCAGAGTGTCGACCATGTCGGCGATGGTGGTCAGCACGTCTTTGCCCAACTGTTTCGAGCGCTTGCCCGACCAGCCCGTTTCTTTGTTCGGATGGTCGTCGTGATCCTTGAACGGCATTTCCAGGGTTAGCGACAGGCAGTCGTATTTCTGGCCGACCGCGTTGCAGGCCAGGGTCATGTTGGCCTGACCCGGTTCGTCGCGGGTGTAGCCATATTTGGTCTGGAAGTCTTTCGTGGTGTGCTTGAGGTGCGTGCGGAAATGCTCTTCAAGCTTCTCGATGCGCGGCGTGTAACCCGGGTTGCCTTCGCAACCGGCGGTGAACACGTGGGGAATTTCTTCATCACCGTGTACATCGAGAAACAGATCGACGCCGTACTTTTCCATCTGCTGTTGTACGAAAAGTACCTCTGGGCTGATTTCCTGACTGGCGCTCTGCCAAGCGCGGTTCAGGTCCTGGCCCATGGCGTTGGTACGCAAATGACCGTGGAAGGCGCCGTCCGGGTTCATGTTTGGCACCAGATACAGATCGGCGCTGGCGAGCAGCTTGTTCAGCACCGGATCGTCGTGGCGTTCCAGGCGCTCGATCACGCCTTCCATGAACCATTCGGCCATGTGTTCGCCCGGGTGCTGTTGCGCGATGATCCAGATTTTGCGCTGGCCTTCGGCGCCGCTGCCCTTGCGCAGCAGCTGAATGTCACGACCCTCGACGCTTTTGCCGGTTGCCAGCAGTTCGGTGCCGGCCTTGGTCAGCGCTTGCTCGATCAGCCAGTCGTGACGACCTCGGCTGTAGGGTTCGAAGTAGGCGAACCAGGCGTGGGTCTGCTCGGCTTCGAGGCAGAAGCGCAGGCTGTCGCCTTCGAAACTGGTAGGAATACGAAACCAATTCACATGGTCGTAGGACGCAACAGCCTGATAGCCGGTCCAGGCTTTGTTGTAGGAGGATTGGCTGGCGTTGACCAGGCGAAACCAGTGTTCCTGATGAACATGCAGGCCGCTGGCCTTGAAGTGGAACCACTGGAAGTGAGCGCTCCGGGTATCCGGGCGAATGGCCAGAACCGGGTTGAGCGGGTTGGAGATGTCGATGACTTGAATGTTGCCGCTGTCGAAGTTGGCGCTGATGTCGAACGAAGATTTGGCCACGGTCATAATCGGTTCCTGAATATGATTTTTATGGCGGCTACTTTACACGCAAGACTGGGGTGAAACCGAGGGAAATTGCGGGTTGCGGTGGGGGGCGTCTTCCGTGACGCGCAAGCAGCTTAGAGACTGTGCGATTGATTCTCAAGTGCTAATTGTCATTAGTTTGCCCCAATCTGGCCGGGCTTTGCTTGCCAAGCGATATTCTTTTGATATTATCCGCGCCATCGAATTTGCAGCACCCAAAGACTTCATTAGCCTGAAGCCATAAGCCCGAAAAACGGGCAAAAAAAGACCCGGCAAAAAGCCGGGTCAAAAACCGTGATTAGCCTGATGAGGAGATAGTCCAGAAGACCGACCTAAGGTCTCTGGTCCATCGACTGATCTCGCGACCAGCTGCTTGCAATAATAATCATTATCATTTGCAAGTCAAATGTTTTTATCTGCTCGATGGGGAAATTCTTTCCTGTCCGTCCGCTTCCCGTATCCGTCAGAGCTGTTCGCCATCAATTGAATGGTCGACCATCGCCCGCGCCATATCCACCATATGCACCACCGAAAATGCCAGGTCGCGGCTCGCGCCCTGCAGGTTTTCGGCTGCCTTGAAGGCGGTGGCGGCTGCGCAGCGCAACAGATCCGACGCGTGCACGAGGGCCTCTTCGCCGCTGAGATGGCGTTTTACATTGAAAAATCGCTCCTCGACCTCGGGTTCTGAAACAGCTGGTTTCAAGTAATAGTCCAGTGCTCGCTGCGCTGCCGCGTTGCCTTGAGGGGAGGTGAACGTGGTGTCCATTTGCAGATCGGGCAAGTCTTTGCTGCTGATATTCATGGTGAAGGGTCACTCCTTGTTCGATTGAAAGTCCGTGCTTTCAGCATAGTACGATGCGTAGTTGTGACCAGAATTTAAATACTACAATATGTGTTTTGTCGGCCGAAGGCGGGGCAAGTAAGGTGCCGCACATGGATAAATGGATTGAGTTGGTCAAGGCCAAAATGAGTGAACTCAAAATCACTCAAACAGAGCTCGGAGAGCGCGTCGGCATGTCCCAGGGCGGGATCGGCCATTGGCTGAACAAACGTCGCGAGCCGGGTATTACGGAAATGAACCGCGTATTGCAGGCGCTGGGAATGGACTTCCTGGAAGTGGTGCTGGTGATTCGCGAACCGCAGGAGACCGACGATGACGAGATGCCGCTGGCGCAGAAGTACAACCCGTATTTCCGCTATCCGGTCAGCGATTGGCACACGCCGTGCGAATCGCGCGAGAGTGCAACCGCTGCTTACGCCCCGACGCATGACAAGCAGCGCTTCGAACTGACGGATTATCACGCCCGTGGCGCAGCGTTCTGGCTGACCGTGACGGGAAATTCGATGACCGCACCTTCAGGTCAGAGCATCGCCGAAGGCATGCTGATCCTGGTGGATCCGGAGGTGGAAGCGCTGCCCGGCAAACTGGTGATCGCCCAGTGGCAGGGCTGCGATGAAGCGATCTTTCGCAAGCTCGACGAAGAGGGCGGCCAGCGTTATCTGGTACCGCTCAATCCGACTTGGCCCAAAGCCCTGTTCACCGATGAGTGTCGAATCATCGGCGTGGTGGTTCAAGCCACGGCGCGTTTCTAGTCCGATCGATCCTCGCTCGGCGTAGGATCGATCTCCCATTTACACGGCTTCCAATTCAACCAAAGCGCTGCCTTCGCCGACCATTTCGCCTTCCTGGCAATACAGCGCTTTGATCACTCCCGCATGGGGCGCGCGAATGCTGTGCTCCATCTTCATCGCCTCCAGCACCACCAGTTGCGCACCGGCCTCGACCGATTGCCCGGCCTCCACCAACACCCGCACGATGCTGCCGTTCATTGGCGCAGTCAGACCGCCCTGATGGCTGTGGCTGGCGTCGACGGCGGTGATTGGGTCGAACATCTGAATACGCCGCAACTCGCCTTCCCATTGCAGGTACAGCGAATCGCCCTGACGAATGGCGCGCAAGGTGCGACGTACGCCATCGTGCTCGACGACCAATGCTTCATCCGACAGTTTGGCGTTGTCGGTGCTGCCCAAGGTCAACGCCCGATCCTGACCTTCGCAGCTCAAGTGCAAGGTGACTTCCGCCGGCAACCCTGCGCGCAACCCGCTGTTCAACGCCCACGGCGAACCCAGGTCATCCGCCCGAACAGCGCCCGGCAGACTCTGCGCGAAAGCCTGTGCTGCGGTCTGCCAGAACTCATCGCTCAGCTCACCCGGAGCGGGCAGCAGCGTTTCCTGATAACGCGGAATAAACCCGGTATCCAGCTCCGCGGCGGCAAACGCGGGATGCGCGATGATCCGCCGCAGGAAGTTGATGTTGGTCTTCAAGCCGCCAATCGCGAACTCATCAAGCATGCTCAACAGCCGTAGGCGCGCCTGTTCGCGATCTTCGCCCCAAGCGATCAGCTTGCCGAGCATCGGGTCATAGAACGGCGAAATTTCATCGCCTTCTGCAACCCCGCTATCCACCCGACGCCCCGGTCCGGCGGCCGATTCACGGTAAAGCTCCAGACGTCCGGTGGCGGGCAGGAAATCATTCGACGGATCTTCGGCATACAGGCGCACTTCAATCGCATGGCCATTGAGCGGCACCTGATCCTGGGTGATCGGCAGCGCTTCACCGCGCGCCACAAGAATCTGCCACGCCACCAGATCGAGGCCAGTGATCGCTTCGGTGACCGGGTGCTCGACCTGCAAGCGCGTGTTCATCTCCATGAAGAAGAATTCGCCACGCGCATCGAGCAGAAACTCGACGGTGCCGGCACCGACGTAACCGATCGCCTGCGCCGAACGCACGGCCGCTTCGCCCATGGCGCGGCGCAGTTCCGGGGTCAGGCCCGGGGCCGGGGCTTCTTCGACGACCTTCTGGTGCCGGCGCTGGATCGAGCAATCACGCTCGTTGAGGTACAGGCAGTTGCCATGCTGATCGGCGAACACCTGAATTTCCACATGGCGTGGTTTGAGCAGGTATTTCTCCACCAGCATCCGCGAATCGCCGAACGACGACTGCGCCTCACGCTGCGCCGAGGCCAGCGCTTCGGCCAGTTGGCTGACGTCCTCAACCACTTTCATACCTTTGCCGCCGCCACCGGCCGTGGCCTTGAGCAGCACCGGATAGCCAATGCGTGCGCAGGCATCGCGGAAGGTTTCGAGATCCTGCGCCTCGCCGTGATAGCCCGGCACCAGCGGCACACCGGCGGTTTCCATCAGGGCCTTGGCTGCGGATTTGCTGCCCATCGCGTCGATGGCCGAAGCGGGCGGGCCGAGGAAAATCAGCCCGGCCGCTTCGATGGCACGAGCGAACCCGGCGTTTTCCGACAGGAAGCCGTAACCCGGGTGAATCGCCTGCGCGCCGCTGGCCTTGGCCGCCGCGATCAGCTTGTCGATTTGCAGATAGCTGTCGGCGGCTTTGCTGCCGCCGAGATCAACGCGGATATCCGCTTCGCGGCTGTGCCGCGCTTCGCGGTCGGTGGCGCTGTGCACGGCGACGGTGGTCAGGCCCAGCGCCTTGGCGGTACGCATGACCCGGCAAGCGATTTCGCCACGGTTGGCCACCAGCAGGGTGGTGAGAACAGGTGCGCTCATCAACGCGGCTCCTTGGTGGTGGTTGCGGCTTGCCAGCTCGGCGCACGTTTTTGCAGAAAGGCGCGCAGGCCTTCCTGGCCTTCGGGGCTGACGCGGATGCGCGCGATGGCGTTTTCGGTGTAACGGCGCAGGGCCGGGGTCAGCGCGCCGTTGCCGACTTCGCGCAGCAGATCTTTACTGGCGCGCATCGCGGCGGGGCTGTTGAGCAGCAGGTTGTCGATCCATTGTTCTACGGCTTGATCAAGCTCGGCGGCCGGGTAGCTCTCGGACAACAAACCGATTTCCCGCGCCCGCTGCCCACCGAAGCGCTCGGCAGTCAGCGCATAACGACGCGCGGCACGTTCGCCGATGGCCTGCACCACGAACGGACTGATCACCGCCGGCGCCAGGCCGATGCGCACTTCCGACAGACAGAATTGCGCGTCATCGGCGCCGATTGCCATGTCGCAGCAACTGATCAGCCCCAGCGCGCCGCCGAACGCCGCGCCCTGCACCACGGCCACGGTCGGGATTTTCAGCTTGGCGAGGTTGTACATCAGCTCCGCCAGTTCGCGGGCATCGTCCAGGTTGGTGTGGTAATCGAGTTCGGCCGATTGCTGCATCCACGCCAGATCGGCGCCGGCGCTGAAATGCCTGCCACGCCCGCGCACCAACAGGAAACGCAGGCTGGCGTCGCTGGCAACCTTGTCCAATGCCAGAATCAGCTCGCGGATCATCTCGGCGTTGAACGCGTTGTTCTTTTCCGCACGGTTGAGCCACAGGGTGGCGAAACCCCGTGGATCGTTCTGCAGTTCAAGGGTGTTGAAATCGCTCATATTCATCCGTCTCCACGGTTTCTGTGGGAGCGGGCTTGCTCGCGAAGACGGTCTGTCAGTTGCGGATACGTTGACTGATACACCGCTTTCGCGAGCAAGCTCACTCCCACAAAAAAAGCATCACATCCGGAACACGCCGAAGCGGCTAGGTTCGATAGGCGCGTTTAACGACGCGGACAAGGCCAGGGCCAGCACATCACGGGTCTGCGCCGGGTCGATGACGCCGTCGTCCCATAGGCGTGCGCTGGAGTAGTAGGGGTGACCCTGCTCTTCGTACTGGTCGAGGATCGGCTGTTTGATCTCGGCTTCCTGCGCGGCGCTGAAGGCCTGGCCGCTGCGTTCGGCCTGCTCGCGCTTGACCTGCACCAGCACGCCCGCCGCCTGCTCGGCACCCATCACGCCGATGCGCGCATTCGGCCACATCCACAGGAAGCGCGGATCGTAAGCGCGCCCGCACATGCCGTAGTTACCGGCGCCGAAACTGCCGCCGATGATCACGGTGAATTTCGGCACCTTGGCGCACGCCACGGCGGTCACAAGTTTGGCGCCGTGTTTGGCGATGCCGCCGGCCTCATATTTCTGGCCGACCATGAAGCCGGTGATGTTCTGCAGGAACAGCAGCGGAATGCCGCGCTGGCAGGCCAGTTCGATGAAGTGCGCGCCTTTTTGCGCGGCTTCGGCGAAGAGGATGCCGTTGTTGGCGAGGATCGCGATCGGGTAGCCATGCAGGTGCGCAAAACCGCAGACCAGCGTGGTGCCGAACAGCGCCTTGAATTCATCGAACACCGAACCGTCGACCAGCCGCGCAATCACTTCGCGCACGTCGAATGGCTGTTTGGCGTCGGCCGAAACCACGCCATATAACTCGTCGCTGACGTACAGCGGCGCAATCGGCGTGCGCTGCTGCACTTCGCCGAGCTTGCGCCAGTTGAGGTTGGCGACGCTGCGGCGGGCGAGGGCGAGGGCGTGTTCGTCGCTCTCGGCGTAATGGTCGGCCACGCCGGAAATCTTGCAGTGCACATCGGCACCGCCGAGGTCTTCAGCGCTGACCACTTCTCCGGTCGCGGCTTTCACTAAAGGTGGGCCGGCGAGGAAGATCGTTGCCTGATTGCGCACCATGATTGCTTCGTCCGCCATCGCCGGCACATAGGCACCGCCCGCGGTGCACGAGCCCATGACCACGGCGATTTGCGGAATGCCCATGGCGCTCATGTTGGCCTGGTTGAAGAAGATCCGGCCAAAGTGCTCGCGATCCGGGAACACTTCGTCCTGACGCGGCAGGTTGGCGCCGCCCGAGTCCACCAGATAGATGCACGGCAGGCGGTTCTGCTGGGCGATGGTCTGCGCACGCAGGTGTTTTTTCACGGTCAGCGGGTAGTACGAGCCACCTTTCACCGTCGCGTCGTTGGCGACGATCATGCACTCGACGCCTTCGACCCGGCCGATCCCGGCAATCACCCCGGCGGCCGGTACGTCTTCGCCATACACGGCGTGTGCGGCGAGCTGGCTGATCTCGAGAAACGGCGAGCCCGGATCGAGCAGACGGTTGATGCGTTCGCGCGGGAGCAACTTGCCCCGCGAGGTGTGACGTTCCTGGGCTTTCGCGCCGCCGCCCTGCGCCACTTGGGCGAGCAGGGTGTGCAGCGCGTCGACCTGTTCAAGCATCGCCGCACTGTTGGCGGCGAACTCTGCTGAACGGGGGTTGAGCTGGGTATGCAGGATAGCCATGTGCAGCTCCGTTTTAGCGGGTTTCGTTGAACAGTTCGCGGCCGATCAGCATGCGCCGGATCTCACTGGTGCCGGCGCCGATTTCGTAAAGCTTGGCATCACGCAGCAGACGCCCGGCCGGGAATTCGTTGATGTAGCCGTTACCGCCGAGAATCTGGATCGCGTCGAGGGCCATTTGCGTGGCGCGCTCGGCGGTGTAGAGGATCACTCCGGCGGCGTCCTTGCGCGTGGTTTCGCCACGCTCGCAGGCCTGGGCCACCGCATACAGGTAGGCGCGGCTTGCGTTGAGCTGGGTGTACATGTCGGCGACTTTGCCCTGGATCAGCTGGAATTCGCCGATGCTCTGGCCGAACTGCTTGCGATCGTGGATGTACGGCACGATCAGGTCCATGCACGACTGCATGATCCCGGTCGGGCCGCCGGACAGCACCACGCGTTCATAATCGAGGCCACTCATCAGCACTTTCACGCCGCCATTGAGCACGCCGAGGATATTTTCTTCTGGCACTTCGACGTCATCGAAGAACAGCTCGCAGGTGTTGGAACCGCGCATGCCGAGCTTGTCGAACTTGTTGCTGCGGCTGAAGCCTTTCCAGTCGCGCTCGACGATGAACGCGGTGATGCCGTGCGGGCCTTTTTCCAGGTCGGTCTTGGCGTAGATCACGTAGGTGTTGGCGTCAGGGCCGTTGGTGATCCAGGTCTTGCTGCCATTGAGCACGAAGCGGTCGCCGCGTTTGTCGGCGCGCAGTTTCATCGAGACCACGTCGGAACCGGCGTTCGGCTCGCTCATGGCGAGTGCACCAACGTGTTCGCCGCTGATCAGCTTCGGCAGGTATTTGGATTTCTGTTCGTGGTTGCCGTTGCGGTTGATCTGGTTGACGCAGAGATTGGAGTGCGCGCCGTAGGACAGCGCCACGGAAGCCGAGCCGCGGCTGATTTCTTCCATCGCCACCACGTGCGCCAGGTAACCCAGACCCGCACCGCCGTACTCTTCCGGCACGGTGATGCCGAGCAGGCCCATGTCACCGAATTTTCGCCACATGTCGGCCGGGAACAGGTTGTCGCGGTCGATCTGCGCGGCGCGTGGGGCGATCTGATCGGCGACGAAGGACTGAACCTGATCGCGCAGCATGTCGATGGTTTCACCGAGGGCGAAGTTCAGGGATGGGTAGCTCATGGGTCACCTTTTGGCTTTTTTGTAGGGTGGGGAGGGCGGTCAATGGCTCTCACCTTTACGTTAACGTAAGCCTGCGATGGTTGGCTGTCAATCACCCTTTACGTTAACGTCAACTTGAGCGAGAGTAGGGGCAGTTCAGGATTGAAAGCGGAGTGCTTTTGGTGGGAGCGGGCTTGTGTGGTGAGGGGATTCATCCCCGATGGTTGGCGAAGCCGACCCAAAACCTGTGAATGCGGTTCAACAGGAAAAACTGAGGGTGCGCTTCGCACACCATCGGGGATGAATCCCCTCGCCACAGTTGACTCCCGCCAAGAGCAAAATCCCGGTAAACCCACTAATAAAGACAATAGGGGTCATCATGGATCAACCCAGTGCAAACCCGCAGCGCAGCTACACCCGTGGCTCACAGGACAAAGCCTTGCTGGCGATGACCATCGGGCAGAAGTTTGATCAGACGGTTGCGCAACACCCGCACGGCGAGGCGCTGGTCGTAAGGCATCAGCAGTTGCGCTACACCTGGCAGCAACTGGCCGATAGCGTCGACCTGCACGCCAGGGCCTTGCTGGCGCTGGGCTTGCAGGCCGGCGACCGGCTCGGCATCTGGGCGCCGAACTGCGCGCAGTGGTGCATTACGCAAATCGCCACGGCGAAGATCGGCGTGATCCTGGTCAACATCAACCCGGCCTACCGCAGCTCCGAACTGGAATACGTGCTCAAGCAGTCCGGTTGCCAGTGGCTGGTGTGCGCCGGCGCTTTCAAGTCCTCCAACTACCACGCCATGTTGCAAGGGCTGGTACCGCAGCTCGCCGAGCAATCCATCGGCCAGTTGCGCAGCGAACGTCTGGCGGATTTGCGCGGGGTGATCAGCCTCGACGCACAGCCACCGTCGGGCTTCCTGCCGTGGTCGCAACTGGCCGATCTGGCGAGCAGTGTTTCGCCCGAACAACTGCGTGAGCGCAGCGACAGCCTGCACTTCGATCAACCGGTGAACATCCAGTACACCTCCGGCACCACCGGTTTCCCCAAGGGCGCGACCCTCAGTCACTACAACATCCTCAACAACGGTTACATGGTCGGCGAAAGCATCGGCCTGACCCCGAGCGACCGCCTGGTGATCCCCGTGCCGCTGTATCACTGCTTCGGCATGGTCATGGGCAACCTCGGCTGCATCACCCACGCCAGCACCATGATTTATCCCAACGACGCGTTCGACCCGTTACTGACCCTGCAAACCGTCGCCGAAGAACAAGCCACCGGCCTCTATGGCGTGCCAACCATGTTCATCGCCATGCTCGATCAGCCGCAGCGGGCCGAGTTCGACCTGTCGACCCTGCGCACCGGGATCATGGCCGGCGCCACTTGCCCGATCGAGGTAATGCGCCGGGTCATCAGCGAGATGCACATGAGCGAAGTGCAGATTGCCTACGGCATGACCGAGACCAGTCCGGTGTCGCTGCAGACCGGACCCAACGATGAACTTGAACTGCGCGTCACCACCGTCGGCCGCACCCAGCCGCAACTGGAAAGCAAAATCATCGACGAGGCGGGCAACCTGGTGCCGCGCGGCACCATCGGTGAGCTGTGCACCCGCGGTTACAGTGTGATGCTCGGTTACTGGAGCAACCCGCAAGCCACGGCCGAAGCCATCGACGAGGCCGGCTGGATGCACACCGGCGATCTGGCGAGTATGAACGATGAGGGGTACGTGAACATCGCCGGGCGTAACAAGGACATGATCATTCGCGGCGGCGAGAACGTTTATCCGCGTGAGCTCGAAGAGTTTTTCTTCACCCACCCGGCGGTGGCGGACGTACAAGTGATCGGCATTCCCTGCTCGCGTTACGGCGAGGAGATTGTCGCCTGGATCAAGTTCCACCCCGGTCACAATGCCACCGAACAAGAGCTGCAAGCGTGGTGCAAGGAGCGCATCGCGCACTTCAAGACGCCGCGTTACTTCAAGTTTGTGGAGGAGTTCCCGATGACGGTGACGGGTAAGATCCAGAAGTTCAGGATGCGTGAGATCAGTATCGAGGAGCTCCGCGAAAAGCAGGCCTGACGAAGATCAAATGTGGGAGCGAGCCTGCTCGCGAATGCAGTGTGTCATTCAGCGCAGATGAGTCTGATACACCGCTTTCGCGAGCAGGCTCGCTCCCACAAGGGATGCGCAGTGAAAACAGGAATCACAGAAAGCACAAAGGGGAGCCGAAGCTCCCCTTTAATTTTGTCGTCGCGTGCTCTTTTTTATTATTGAGGGGCGGTCTGTTGTTGTTTTTGGCAACCGTGGCCCTTTACCGCTGTTTTTGGCGACCCCCATCCGGGGTCAAGAGCAAACGTATTTTTTTGAGCGCTGATCTGCTTTCTCGTTAAACGATCCAACCGATTCGGGAGCTACCTGAAGGTAGTTTTATTGTTCTCTGCCCGGTTGCGGGTCACTCCTGAGAGCACCCTGAAAAGCACACCTTCTCCAAAAAAATCTGTTAGCTGCGTCTCTGCCGTGTTGTTTTTGTTATGTCAGAGTCGGTACGTCTTATTTTTATTGGTTTGCTGCTTTTTATTCTTGTTATGCCATAGAGATAGCAGAAGCCGTGCCAACTTTTTAAAACCCTTGTAAATCAAGGGCTTGATATTTTTGAAGGATTTTTCCTTCAGGGCAAACCAGACAATTTGTTTCCGTGTTACTCGTCTACGCCCACGTTTCCGACGCAGCGGTAACACCTTCGCCCTCACTGGGCGTTACGGGCCTTGGCCACACGCGAACCGCTCGGGCGACCGAGCACCGCGCTGATCTGCTGACCCGCCGCAATCAAGGCGTCCAGGTCGATACCGGTCTCGATGCCCAGGCCGTTGAGCAGGTACACCACGTCTTCGGTGGCGACGTTACCGCTCGCGCCTTTGGCGTACGGGCAGCCGCCGAGGCCGGCGATAGAGCTGTCGAACACCGCGATGCCTTCCAGCAGGCTGGCATAGATGTTGGCCATCGCCTGGCCGTAGGTGTCGTGGAAGTGCCCGGCGAGTTTCTCCCGTGGCACCTGCGCCGACACCACTTCGAACAACCGCCGGGTCGCGCCGGCGGTGCCGGTGCCGATGGTGTCGCCAAGGGACACTTCGTAGCAGCCCATCGCATACAACTCGCGGGCGACCATCGCCACTTGTTCCGGTGCGACCTCGCCTTCATAAGGGCAACCGAGCACGCAGGACACGTAACCGCGCACGGTAACGCCGTGCTGTTTCGCGGCCTCCATGATCGGTGCGAAGCGCGCCAGACTTTCGCTGATCGAGCAATTGATGTTGCGCTGCGAGAACGCCTCGGACGCCGCAGCGAACACCGCGACTTCTTTCACACCGGCCGCCAGTGCATCTTCAAAACCGCGCAGGTTCGGCGCCAGTGCGCCGTAGGTCACGCCGGGTTTGCGCTGGATCTGCGCAAACACTTCGGCGGATCCGGCCATCTGCGGCACCCATTTCGGCGAGACAAAACTGCCGACTTCGATATAACCAAGGCCGGCGGCGCTCAGGGCGTCGACCAGTTGCACCTTGTCAGCCACGCTGATCGGTTGGGCTTCGTTCTGCAAGCCATCGCGCGGGCCGACTTCGATCAGGCGTACTTGGGAGGGGAGGGACATGGGTTGACCTGCTCATTTTCGGAATTACATGAGGTCCCTGTGGGAGCGGGCTTGCTCGCGAAGGCGGTGTATCAGATACAAAATTTGTCGCCTGACACTCCGCCTTCGCGAGCAAGCCCGCTCCCACAGGGAATGAGTTGTGGCTGATTACTGCGCTATCTGCTGGCCCTTGAGCGTCTGCTCCAACGCCTGCACGCAGCGCTCTTCAGCGGTGTCGAGTTCAAGCTTCATCTGTTCGATGTCGAGCAACTGCTGCTCGAGCTGTTCGCGGCGCTCGCCGATTTTTGCCAGCATGCTGTTGAGCTGTTTGGTGTTACCGCTGGACGGGTCATAGAGCTCGATCAGCTCACGGCATTCGGCCAGGGAGAAACCGATGCGCTTGCCGCGCAGGATCAGCTTCAGGCTGACCTTGTCGCGCGGCGAGTAGATGCGTTCCTGGCCACGACGCTCGGGGCTGAGCAGGCCTTGTTCTTCATAAAAGCGGATCGCCCGGGTGGTGATGTCCAGCTCGCGGGCGAGGTCGGAAATGCTGTAGGTCTGGCTGCTCATGAAAGCGCTCGGAAAAAGGTCTTGGCGCTAAGCTAATGGCGAGTTGACGTTTACGTCAAGCAGGATGATCTGCGGTGTTCTTGTGGGCCTCATCGCGAGCAGGCTCACTCCTACAATTGAAACGCGGTCGTATGTAGGAGTGAGCCTGCTCGCGATGCCAGCGACTCGGTGCAAAGACTTACACTTTGTCCAGCTTCTTCTCCTGCGCCGCCACCTGCTGGCACAACTCGATGATCTGCTCGCGCATCCAGCGATTGGCCGGGTCCTGGTCGGTGCTTTCATGCCAGTACAGGTGAGTCTCCAGCGGCGGCACGTCGTTGACCGGCAGGTTGAACGCATGCAAGTCGTTACGCCGGGCAAAGCGCTCGGGTACCGTCATCACCATGTCGGTCTGCTGCATGACCTGCGACGCCATCAGATAATGCTGCGAGCGCAGGGCGATCTTGCGCTGAATGCCCATTTTGCCCAGCGCCAGATCCACGTAGCCCAGCCCGCTGCGACGACTGGATATATGGATGTGGGTCAGCGACAGATAGTCATCCAGCGACAGTTTTTCCTTGCCCGCCAGCGGATGGCCCTTGCGCATCGCACAGACGTAACGGTCCTCCATCAGCTTGACGTGACGCACCTGCGGGTCAGTGTTGAGCGGTGCATCGACGGCGAAATCCAGGCGCCCGGCAGCCAGTTCCTTTGTGGTTTCGCGGCGTTTGGACAGGAAACTCTCGATGATCACCGTCGGCGCCAGACGCCGCAAACGCTGGAACAGCGGCGGCAGAATCACTGCTTCGGTGAGGTCGGTCATGCTGATGCGATAAGTCTTCACCGCCTGCGCCGGGTTGAAAATCCGGCTCTCCTGGACCGACACCCGCAGCAGCGACAGCGCGTTGCGCACCGGACCGATGATGTTCTGTGCCATCGGCGTCGGCACCATGCCCTGGGCGGTGCGCACGAACAGCGGATCGTTGAAGGTCTCGCGCAACCGCGCCAGCGCGTTGGACACCGCCGGCTGGGTAATCCCGACAATCTGCCCGGCGCGGGTCAGGTTGGCTTCGGTGTAAATCGCGTCGAAGACGATGAAAAGGTTGAGGTCGACCTTACTCAGATTCATAACGCGGCTTCTCTTGTTCTAGGGGCTGACGATCAGCGGATCATATATCGGTGATGAATGTTTATACACGCCGAGAATAGGCTAGGTAAATTATCAGCGCTGTTCTAGCATCGATTGCATGATCTGAACAACCTCTGCCTAAAGAAGGTAATTGCTCATGGATTTCGCTTATTCGCCCAAGGTGCAAGAACTGCGTGAGCGCGTGACCGCGTTCATGGACGCATACGTTTACCCGGCCGAAGCCGTGTTCGAACGCCAGGTTGCCGAGGGCGATCGCTGGCAGCCGACCGCGATCATGGAAGAGCTCAAAGCCAAGGCCAAGGCTGAAGGGCTGTGGAATCTGTTCCTGCCGGAATCGGAACTCGGCGCCGGCCTGACCAACCTTGAATACGCACCGCTGGCGGAAATCATGGGCCGTTCTTTGTTGGGGCCGGAGCCGTTCAACTGCTCGGCGCCGGACACCGGCAACATGGAAGTGCTGGTGCGCTACGCCAACGAAGAGCAGAAACAGCGCTGGCTCGAACCGCTGCTGCGCGGCGAGATCCGCTCGGCGTTCGCCATGACCGAGCCTGACGTGGCCTCGTCCGACGCCACCAACATGGCCGCCCGCGCCGTGCGTGATGGCGACGAGTGGGTGATCAACGGCAAGAAATGGTGGACTTCCGGCGCCTGCGATCCGCGCTGCAAGATCCTGATCTTCATGGGCCTGAGCAACCCCGACGCACCGCGCCATGCGCAGCACTCGATGATCCTCGTGCCGGTCGATACCCCCGGGGTGAAAATCGTCCGTCCGCTGCCGGTGTTCGGCTACGACGATGCACCGCACGGCCACGCCGAAGTGCTGTTCGACAACGTGCGCGTGCCGTACGAAAACGTCCTGCTCGGTGAAGGACGCGGCTTCGAAATCGCTCAAGGTCGCCTCGGCCCAGGGCGGATTCACCACTGCATGCGCTCGATCGGCATGGCTGAACGTGCGCTGGAATTGATGTGCAAGCGCTCGGTGAGTCGCACCGCGTTCGGCAAACCGCTGGCGCGTCTGGGCGGTAACGTCGACAAGATCGCTGACTCGCGGATGGAAATCGACATGGCGCGCCTGCTGACCCTGAAAGCGGCGTACATGATGGACACCGTCGGCAACAAAGTGGCGAAGAGCGAGATCGCGCAGATCAAGGTCGTCGCGCCGAACGTGGCGCTGCGGGTGATCGACCGGGCGATCCAGATCCACGGCGGGGCCGGGGTTTCCAACGATTTCCCGCTGGCCTATATGTACGCCATGCAGCGCACCCTGCGCCTGGCCGACGGCCCGGACGAAGTGCACCGCGCGGCAATCGGCAAGTTCGAGATCGGCAAGTATGTGCCGAAGGAAATGCTGCGTAGCGAGCGCTGATCTTAGACCAAGTTATCGTTCATCGCTGGCAAGCCAGCTCCCACAGTTTTTTGAACGTACATGAATTTTGTGTACGACTCGGACACTGTGGGAGCTGGCTTGCCAGCGATGACTTAAGCCGATTCAGTGCATCAACATCAGGTCTAATACACCCAAACCTCAACCCGCCGATTCTTGATCCTGCCTTCATCCGCACTGTTCGCCGCCACCGGCATCAACGCGCCAAACCCGCGCACTTCGCGCATCACCACGCCGTTCTTCACCAGTTCGCGACGCACCGCCATCGCCCGCAACTTCGACAGCAGGTCGGCGCGGGCCGGATCGTCTTTCTCGTCGCCAAAACCCACCAGCGTCACCGCGCGCTCGGTCTTGTCGTGGCGCTGTATATAGTCGAGCACCCGCGCCAGATCCTGCCGCGCCTTGTTGTCGAGGCTGGCGCTGCCTTCCTCGAAACGGAAATTCACCGTCAGACGCTGGGCATGGCGGCTGAGGGATTGATAACCCTCGGGCATCAGCGCATTCGGTGTCACGGTCATCGCGTGCACGGTCTGGCTGATGAAGCCGTTGGCCGCGACAATCTTCTGGCCCTGTGGGCTTTGCGCAAACGCCACCAGTGCCGATGCCCACGGATTCTGGTTGCCGGGCGGCAGATAAAAGAACAGGCGCCGCGACAGCGGATAGTCCTCAGTGGCAATCAGACTGTTGAGCGGCAACATCGATTGCGATGCGCCGTCGGCAATCGCCACGGCTTTGGCCTGACGCACATACGGCAGACCGATGAAACCGATACCCTGCGGATCACTGCTCACCGCGTCGGACAATTGCTCGCTGGATTCGAAGCGTTTCGCACTGGAACTCAGACTTTTCCCACGCCGACCCAGCACCAGTTCCTTGAACGTGTCGTAAGTGCCGGACTGATCATCCCGCGCATATAAATGAATCGCGCCGCCGCGACCGCCGAGGTCTTCCCAGGTTTTCACCTCACCGCTGAAGATCCGCGCCAGTTGCTCGGTGTCCAGTTGCTGCAGTGGGTTGTCGGGGTGAAGGATGATCGCCAGACCGTCGATGGCAATCACCTGCTCGGCGGCGGCGCTTTTCAGATCGCCGAGCGCTTGCAGGCTGAGCAGTTCGCTGTCCTTGATCGGTCGGGAGGAGGCGGCGAGGTCGGCACTGGCGCTTTTCAGCGCGGTGAACCCGGTGCTGGAACCGTGGGCGGCGACTTCAATCACCACCCGTTTGCCTTGGGCAGTCTGGCCGACGATGTGTTGTTCGTTGGCGGCGTCGGGGTTCTCGCGGTGAATTTTCAGCAGGCCCTGGTCCTGCAGAAAGCCTTCAACCAACGCCGGGCCAAGGTCGGCGCCAATGGTGTTGGAACCCTGAATGCGCAACGCCGGGCCGTTTTCAGGGATGGGCAGGGTGGCGGCACTGACCGTCAGCCATGCACTCGACAGAAAAGCGAACAGAACACGCAGGGTCATGCCGGCACCGAATCAAGCCAAGGGGATTGCCGGGGAGATTAAGTCAGGCGCATGACCAAAACATGACAGGGATCCAATGTAGGAGTGAGTCCGTGGTGAGGGGATTTATCCCCGATGGTTGGCGAAGCCGACCCAAAATCTTCATTTCGATCTACTAGAGACGACTGGGGCCGCTTCGCAGCCCATCGGGGATAAATCCCCTCACCACAGGCTCACTCGTACAGGGAGAAGCGTTGTGAATCAGCTCAGTTCAAGCCAGATCGGCGCATGATCCGACGGTTTTTCCATGCCGCGCAGTTCATAGTCCACGCCCGCATCCTTGACCCTTGGCAGCAAACCATGGGACGCCAGGATCACGTCGATCCGCAGGCCACGTTTCGGTTCGTCTTCAAACCCACGGCTGCGATAGTCGAACCAGCTGAACATGTCGGTCACGTCCGGGTTCAAGTGGCGATAGCTGTCGGTCAGGCCCCAGTTTTTCAGGCGGGCCATCCACTCGCGCTCTTCCGGCAGGAAGCTGCATTTGCCGGTTTTCAACCAGCGCTTCATGTTGTCCGGGCCGATGCCGATGTCGCAGTCTTCCGGGGAAATGTTCACATCGCCCATCACCACCAGCGGCTGTTCGTTGTGGAACTGGCTTTCCAGCAGGGTTTGCAGGTCGCTGTAGAAGCGTTGCTTGGCCGGGAATTTGGTCGGGTGGTCGCGGCTTTCGCCCTGCGGGAAGTAGCCGTTCATGATGGTCACCGGCACGCCATTGGCGTCGGCGAAAGTGCCCCAGATAAAGCGGCGCTGGGCGTCTTCTTCATCGCTGGCGAAACCTTTGTGGATCGCAAGCGGTTCTTTGCGCGACAGCAGCGCGACGCCGTAATGGCCTTTCTGACCGTGGAAATAAACGTGGTAGCCCAGCGCACGCACTTCTTCCAGCGGGAACTGGTCGTCGTGGACCTTGGTTTCCTGCAGGCCGATCACGTCCGGCTGATGCTTTTCGATCAGCGCTGCCAGCTGATGCGGACGGGCGCGCAGTCCGTTGATGTTGAAGGAAACAATCTTCATGGTCGGCAGTCCTGGCAAAAGGGCGATGCTAGCTGACATGTGGGATGGGGGCCAGTGTGGGGTGGGAGAAATCATTTTCATCTGTGGGATGTGGGTTGCCCGAGCTGACGCCATCGCGAGCAGGCTCGCTCCTACAATTGGAATGCGTACCCCCTGTAGGAGTGAGCCTGCTCGCGATGGCGGCCGCCCAGTCGATGAAGATCCCGAGTTGGTCTATACCTGTGGGGAACTGCGCCACCGGCAAAAGGTTCGTACCATCAAGAGCGCAGTCATTTGAGCCGCGCCCCGGGGAGAATCACCGTCATGCCTGAAACCCAGACCGCCATCGCCGACATCCACATGCTCGACCGCGGTTACTCGCGCGAAGCCCGATCACTGCTGTATCAGGCCTATCGCCACGAGCCGACCTTCGGTTACCTGTTCGAGGCCGAGCGGCCGGGTTACGAGCAGCGCGTGCGGGCCACGGTGCGCGAACTGGTCAAACAGCATTTTCTGCAGGATCAGCCGGCCATCGGCCTGTTGGTCAACGACCGGCTGATCGGCATCGCCCTGATCGCGCCGCCGCAACGGCGTCTGGGGATCACCGAAAGTTGGGCATGGCGCCTGCGCATGGTGCTCAGCACCGGATTCCGCTGCACCCGGCGTTATCTGGAATACCACGATGCGGTGGCCGCCTGCGTGCCCAGCGATTCGGTGCACATGCTGCCGTTGCTGGGGATTCATCCGCAGTTTCAAGGCAAACACTTCGGCGAGCAGTTACTGACCGCCGTGCATAACTGGTGCGCGGTGGACGAAACCTCGCAAGGCGTGGTGCTCGACACCGGCAACCCGCGTTACCTGGAATTCTATAAACGCCAGGGCTACGAAGAGATCGGTGAAGTGGCCGTCGGCCCGGTGCGCGAGCACGTGTTTTTCCACGCCAATCCGCAGGTGTTACAAACTGCAACGGCTTAGCCATAGAACTTTTCAGGAAATTTCCTGTTCTATCACGCTCCCAAGCCCGTGATAGCATCCGCGCCTATGAAGTTTCCAGGAAGATTTACCAGTGGCGTGCTCATGCTGTTAACCAGCTGCGCGGCGCTGGCGCAAAGTGAATTGGACGTGCGGATCAAACCGTCCAACGATGAACTCAAGGCCAATATAGAAGGTTATATCGGCAGCCTTGGCGATCGTGACGAACAAGCCTTGCTGCGCTTCAGTCGCGGGGCCGAGGAGCAGGCGCGCAAAGCGGCGCAGGCCTTGGGTTATTACCAGCCGCAGATCGACAGTGACGTGAAGGGCGGCGAAAAGCCGCGCCTGGTGCTGAACATCGATCCTGGCGAGCCGATTCGTCTGCGCAACGTCACCATCCGCGTCGACGGGCCTGCCGCCTCCCTCAAATCCTTTCGTGTGCCGAGCAGTGACACGCTCAAGTCCGGCGCGGTGCTCAACCATGGGCGTTATGAAGACGCCAAACGCCTGATCCAGAACCAGGCCTCGCGCTTCGGCTTTTTCAGTGGCCATTTCACCAGCCAGAAACTTTTGGTCGACCCGCGTGCCGGGGTGGCCGACGTTGAATTGATCTACGAAAGCGGCCCGCGTTATGCGCTGGGCAAAGTCAGTTTCGAGGGCGATACGCCGTTCGACGAAGACCTGCTGCAACGCATGGTGCCGTTCAAGGCTGGCGATCCGTATGACTCCGAGCTGATCGCCGAACTCAACCGCGACCTGCAATCGAGTGGCTATTTCGAAGGCGTGCGCGTCGATGCGGCGCCGACGGCGGCGAAAAACGATGTGATCCCGGTCGACGTCAAACTCGACACCCGCAAGCCACGCACCATGGGCCTGGGCCTCGGTTATTCGACCGATGTCGGCCCACGGATCAAGGCCAACTGGACACGCCACTGGGTCAACCCGCAGGGCGACAGTTACGGCTGGGAAGCCGAATTGTCGGCGCCACGGCAGAACGTCGGGTTGTTCTATGACATCCCGCTCGACCCACCGCTGACCGACAAACTGCGTTGGGCCGGTGGTTATCAATTTGAAAACATCGACGGCTCCGACACCCTGAGCAAGCTGCTGACCTTCGGCCCGGAATGGCACAGTAAGTTGCCCAGCGGCTGGCAGCGAGTGATCTCGCTGAAATGGCAGCGCGAAGAATATGAACTCGGCGACGACTCCGGCCTGAGTACCTTGTTGATGCCCGGCATCAGTTACTCGTACCTGAAAAGCGACAACCGCATCGATCCGCACAACGGCTATCGCCTGACCTTTGAAAGCAAGGTGGCGAAGGAAGGCCTCGGTTCGGACAACAACCTTTTATATGGCACGGCGTTGATCAAAGGCCTGACCACGGTGTTCGACAACCACCGCTTCCTCGGTCGGGTGCAGGTCGGCGGCAGCGCCACCAATGGCTACAACTCGGTACCACCGTCGCTGCGTTTCTTCGCCGGTGGCGATCAGAGCGTGCGCGGTTACGACTACCAGAGCCTGTCCCCGGAAAACTCCAAGGGCGATCGCATCGGCGGCCGCTACATGGTGGCCGGCAGCGTCGAGTATCAGTACTCGATTGCCGAGAAATGGCGGGTCGCGACTTTCGTCGACCAGGGCAACTCCTTCAACAAACTCGAACTGCCGAACCTCAAGACCGGGGTCGGTATCGGTGTGCGCTGGGTCTCGCCGGTGGGGCCGATCCGCCTCGACCTGGCCCACGCGCTGGACGACGACGGCGGCATCCGGCTGCACTTTTCCATGGGGCCTGAGCTGTGAAGCGTGGTTTGAAAATAGCGGCACTGACGCTGCTGGCGTTGCTGTTGTTAATTGTATTGAGCATCAGCGCGGTACTCGGAACGCAAGCCGGCAGCCGCTGGGTGCTGGGTCTGGTGCCGGGTTTGAGTGTGGAGAATTTCCAGGGCCGTCTCGGTGGCCAATGGAGCGCCGATCATCTGCTGTGGCAGCAGGACAGCAGTCGCGTCGAGCTGAACAAGGCAATCTTCGCCTGGTCACCGCTATGCCTGACTCGCATGACTTTGTGCATCGAACAGCTCAAGGCCGATCAGGTCATTCTGCAATTCCCGCCGAGTGAAGAAACCACTGAAAGCGGCCCGATCAAACTGCCGGATCTGCAACTGCCGGTGGCCATCGAACTCGGCGACGTACAAGTCGGCAGCCTGCTGTTCAACGGCAGCGAGCAGCTCAAGGGCCTGCAACTGGCGGCGCACTGGACCGCTCAAGGCATGCAGATCGACAGCGTGAAACTGCAGCGCGACGACCTGAGCCTGAACCTCTCCGGCTTGCTGCAACCGACCGGCAACTGGCCGCTGAACATCGCCGGTGACCTGAGCCTGCCGTCCCCAGGCACTGGCCCATGGACGCTGGCGTTGAAAGTCGACGGCGATCTGCTGAAAACCCTCAACCTGCACGCCGATAGTCGTGGCTACCTCGACGGCCAGTTGAGCGGCGAACTGCAACCGCTGGCGGAAAACCTGCCGGCCACGGTGCGCATCACCTCGGACGCATTCAAACCGAGCGCCGATCTGCCGGACACTCTGCAACTCAATCAACTGGTTTTGACCGGCGAAGGTGACTTGAAAAACGGTTACCAGTTAAACGGCAATGCCACGTTGCCCGCCGATAAAGGCCCGGTGGTGCTGCTGCTCAAAGGCAAGGTCGATGCCAGCGGCGCGCAGATCGCCGGCCTCGACCTGACGGCCAACGATAAGCAAAGCCTCAAGCTCACCGGCAGCGTTGACTGGAGCAAGGGCCTCACGGCTCAGGCCAACATCAACTGGCAGGATTTCCCGTGGCATCGGCTGTATAACGAAATCGACGAGCCGCAAGTCGCCTTGCGCACCTTCACCGGCGAAGTCTCCTACACCGACGGTCAGTACCTCGGTAACTTCGCCGCCGACCTCGATGGCCCGGCGGGAGCGTTCAGCCTGAGCAGTCCGTTCAGCGGCAGCCTGAAGCAAATCGCCTTGCCACAGCTGAAGATGGAAGCGGGGCAGGGCAAGGCTGAAGGGCATGTCAACGTGCAGTTCGCCGATGGCATCGCCTGGGACACGGCGCTGGATCTGTCGGCACTCAACCCGGCGTACTGGGTTGCGGAGCTGCCGGGCACCCTGGCCGGGCCGCTGCGCAGCAAAGGCGAAATGAAGAACGATCGCCTGAGCCTCAGCGCCGACCTCGACCTCAAAGGCAAATTGCGCGGGCAACCGGCAATCCTCCAGGCCAAGGCCGACGGTGCCGGTGAGCAATGGAACCTCAACGCCCTGCAAATCCGCCTCGGCGACAACAGCATCAGCGGCAAGGGCAGCCTGCAACAGAAACTCACCGGCCAGATCGACATCAAACTGACGCGTCTGGCCCAGCTCTGGCCGCAGTTGCGCGGGCAGGTCACGGGTCAGGTCAACGTTGCCGGTACGCTGAAAGCACCGCAAGGCAAACTCGGCCTGCAAGGTTCGCAACTGGCGTTCCAGGACAATCGCCTGCAAAGCCTCAACCTCGATGCCACGCTCGACAGCGCGCAACGGGCGAAGATCGACCTCAAGGGCAGCGGGATTCAGGCCGGCGACACCAACCTCGGTGTGTTGACCGCCAGCGCGCAGGGCGACATCAAGAGCCAGAAACTCAACCTCGACCTGCTCGGGCCGAAGCTGAAACTGGCCCTCGGTCTGGACGGCAATCTGGACAAGGGCAACTGGCGCGGCCGTCTGGCCAGCGGCGATATTCAGGCCGGCGGCCAAGACTGGAAACTGCAGAGCCCGGCCAAACTCGAACGCCTCGCCGACGGCAAGATCAACTTCGGCGCGCACTGCTGGATGTCCGGCAATGCCAGCCTGTGCGGTGAAGATCAGCGCCTGCTGCCGGAGCCGAAACTGCGTTACCACCTCAAGCAGTTCCCGATTGAAAGCCTCGCACAATGGCTACCGAAAGACTTCGCCTGGCAGGGCAAGCTCAACGCCGACCTGCAACTGGATCTGCCGGCCAGCGGCCCCAACGGTGTGGTCAGCGTCGACGCCAGCGGCGGCACCTTGCGCATAAAGGAAAAGGATCAGTGGCTGGACTTCCCGTACCAGACCCTGAAGCTCACCAGCAAACTCACACCGAAGCGCGTCGATACCGAACTCAACTTCGTCGGCGGCAAGCTCGGCGAACTGATGGTGCAGGCACAGCTCAATCCGTTGCCGAAAAACAAACCGCTGAGTGGTTCTTTCCGTCTCAGCGGGCTGGACCTTTCGGTGGCGCGGCCGTTTGTGCCGATGGTCGAGAAACTGACCGGGCGCCTGAACGGCAGCGGCACGATTTCCGGCGGGCTGCTGGCGCCGCTGGTCAACGGCACGGTGAAACTCAGCGACGGCGAAGTTTCCGGCGCCGAGCTGCCGATGGAACTCAAGAACCTGCAACTGCAAGCGGTGATTGCCGGCGAATCGGTGCGCCTCGACGGTGGCTGGAACAGCGGCAAGACCGGCCAGGGCAGCCTCAATGGCAACGTCGCGTGGGGGCAGGCGCTGATAGTCGATCTGGCGCTCAAGGGCACGCAATTGCCGGTCACCGTTGAACCGTACGCCAAGCTTGAAGTGGCGCCGGACCTGAAGATTTCCATGGCCGGCGATGAGCTGAAGATTGCCGGCAAGGTACAGGTGCCGCGAGGCGAAATTACCGTGCGTGAACTGCCGCCATCGACGGTAAAGGTTTCCGACGACACGATCATCGTCGGCGCGCAGACCGAAGAGGGCAAACCACCGCTGGCGATGAAGATGGACATCGACGTGGTGGTCGGCGAAGACAAACTGAGCTTCGCCGGGTTCGGCCTGACCGCCAACCTGCAAGGTCACGTGCACATCGGCGACAACATGGACACCCGTGGCGAGCTGTGGCTCAACGACGGCCGTTACCGTGCCTACGGCCAGCGCCTGAACGTGCGTCGTGCGCGGCTGCTGTTTGCCGGCCCGATCGATCAGCCGTATCTGGACATCGAAGCGATCCGCCAGACCGACGACGTGATCGCCGGTATCCGCCTGAGCGGCAGCGCCGAGCAACCGACCACGCAAATCTTCTCCGAACCGGCCATGAGTCAGGAGCAGGCGTTGTCCTACCTGGTACTGGGGCGTCCGCTGAGCACCAACGGCGAAGACAACAACATGCTCGCGCAAGCGGCGTTGGGCCTGGGCTTGATGGGCAGTTCCGGGGTCACCAGCGGCCTGGCCAAAGACCTTGGGATTCAGGACTTCCAGCTCGACACCCAGGGCAGCGGCAACACCACCAGCGTGGTCGCCAGCGGCAACATCTCCGAAAAGCTCAGCCTGCGTTATGGCGTCGGCGTGTTCGAGCCAGCCAACACCATCGCGCTGCGTTACAAGCTGAGCAAGAAGGTATATGTCGAAGCCGCCAGCGGTGTCGCCAGTTCGCTGGATATCTTCTACAAGCGCGATTTCTGAGAACGTGGCCAATAGCCGGGTCGTGACGCTGCGATCCGGTTTTTCCAGGATGTATTAGACTCACCGAACCCTCAAAACCTTGCCGGTTGCGCCTATGGTCCGCTTGAGTATGGTCTTGCTCGGTAATGACTTTGTCCGCAAGCGTTGGTCAGCACTGGCGCTGACCGGCATTGTCTGGGGCGCGGCCGGGGTGGCGATCTTCATCGATGCGCTGGATGGCGTTTTGTATTTCCCGCTGCATCTCTTCGGCTATCTGTTGTTGCTCGAAGCGCTGATCCTGCTGCTGGTGCCGGCACCGCAGACCGGGACCGCTGCGGCCCTGCGTAAAGCGCGAGGTCTGGCGTTTCTCTTGCTGGGGCTGCTGATCGTTGACCGGCAACATGCTGCCGGGCTGATTCTGGCGGTGCTGTTTGGCGGGGCTTTCATCGTTGATGGGGTCTTCAGGCTGGCGGCTGCGGTGGTGGTGCGCTTTGTCGGCTGGCAAGTGTCGCTGCTGGCCGGGTTGTTCGAACTCGGCTTTGGCGTGTTTATCCTTGAGCCGTATCCGACGCTGTACAAGGGCACGGTTCCGTTCTGCATCGGCATGAGCCTGTTTCTCTCGGGGTGTGCGTTGTTGCGCCAAGCCGTGCGCTTCAGGCACCTGCCGCCGCTGACAAACCCTGTTGCGCTCAGTGCGCCGGCCAGCAGCGACGCATTGGTCATTCATGTCTGGACCCCCAGCGGCACCGTCGATGACACTCTGGTGCGCAATCGCCTGCTCAACCGCTATATCGCCGCGGTCGACATCAACGGCGTGATCTCCGCCGGCCACGCGGCACTGGAATGTGGCCCGGACATTTACATCAGCCATTACCCGCTGGACGACATCGATCGTTCGGCGGGGGATTTCGTGCGCTTGTTGCGGGCGACGCCGAACAACGATGTCGACGGGCGGTTTCTGCCGGACTATGCCGGCGAGGTGGCCGACTGGTGCCCGTCTTCGGTTCAGGTCAGTTTTGCTCACTACGACGCCCGGCGGTTGCAGGCGTTCTGGAGCGAATATCGGCAGAACAGCACGTACAATCTCACCAGCCGCAACTGCTCGAGTGCCGTCGCCCATAGCCTCGAAGCAGCCCTTGAAGGAGCGATGAATCGCGGGCATTCGAGCATGCTCGATTTCGCCAGAGTGATACTCAGCCCCGAGTTCTGGGTGGCGGCGCAGGTGCGTAAACGCGCCGAAGTGATGGCCTGGACGCCCGGTCTGGTGCTCGATTACGCACGGGCGCTGCATGCCGCCATCGAGCCGGCACCGCCGGGCTGGCACAGCATGTATGCGGTGATCAAACGCGCTTGCGGTTATGCAGTGACTGCTTTGCGCGGGCGTGAAGTGCATCCCCTCCAGCCGCCGGCTGTGCATCCTTCCGACAAATCCTGACCGACGTTACACCGAGTCGCTGCCTTTGCGAGCAGGCTCGCTCCCACAGGTTTTGGGTCCTTGCCAATATTGTCTGGCTGACGCATGACCCTGTGGGAGCGAGCCTGCTCGCGAAAGCGTCAGTGCGGGCAACACAAAAATCCACTCCACTGGTCAACTAATTACAAAGCAACCTAACTATTACGTTGACATTCGCTGCCTAGGCAGTAACATCTCGACATACATTCACTGCCTAGGCAGTTATTAGGTGGGCACATGAAGCATTTCACCCCGGACGAATTCAAACACTGCCATCTCGGCCTGTTGCTCGGCCGTGCCGCGCTGCTCAAGGACCGGATCATCGACACCCACATGGAACCCCACGGCATCACCGCCGCGCAGTTCAAGGTGTTGATCATCATGGCCCAGTTCGGCGTCGACACCCCGGCCGAGTTGTGCCGGCACCTGTCGCTGGACAGCGGTTCGATGACACGCATGCTCGATCGTCTGGAGCAGAAAGGTTTCCTGGCTCGCCAACGCAGCGAAGGCGATCGCCGTCAGGTGCAGCTCAAGCTCACCGAGCAGGGCCAGCAATTGGCCGATCGCCTGCCATACATCGGTGCCGATGCGATGAATGAACTGGCCGGCGCGATCTCCCGCGAAGAGCTGAAGACCCTGGAATACATCCTCAAGAAAATCCTGCTGGCAGCCGGTGATCCGATCACTATCCAGCGGTTAGGTGAACACAATGAGCGGTAAAACCTTGCGCAGCAGCCTGACCCTGGTGCTGTCGGCGATGATCCTCGCCGGCTGCGCCAACTACAGCGGCCTCGACACTCAGGGCAAAAGCCTGGATGCGAAAAGCCTGAAAGTCGGCCAGTCGCTCAACGGCGTGACCCTGTCGCCGGCCGCCTGGCCGAAGAGCGACTGGTGGACCAGCCTTGGCGATCCGCAACTCGACGGGCTGATCCGCGAAGCGCTGCACGACAGCCCGGACATGCAGATCGCCGAAGCCCGCGCGCATCAGGCCAGCGCCGCCGCGTATGCCGCCGATGCCGAACGCTATCCGACCCTCGACGCCAGCGCCGGCATCAGCCGTTCGCGCCTGGCCAAGGATCAGGATCCGCGCGGGCAGGGCGATGCTTACGCCACCGTGCGTAACGTCAGCGCCGGTTTCAATTACAACTTCGACCTCTGGGGCGGCCAGCGTGATGCCTGGGAAGCTGCACTCGGTCAGGCTCGCGCTGCCGAAGTCGACCGTCAGGCCGCGCAATTGACCCTCGCCGCCGACGTGGCCCGCGCCTACAGCGATCTGGGGCAAGCGCATATCGTTTACGACCTGGCCAACGACGATCTGAAACGCACCAAACAGATGCTCGATCTGAGCCAGCGCCGCTTGAGTGCCGGGATCGACAGCCAGTACCAGTTCCAGCAAACCCAAAGCCTTGAGGCCAGTTCCGAAGCCAGCCTGATCGACGCTGAAAAACGTCTGAACAGCGCGAAAATCGCCCTGGCCGTGCTGCTCGGCAAAGGCCCGGATCGCGGCAACGAAATCGCCCGGCCGAAAGTCCTGCAAGCCAGCGCTGTAGCGGTGCCGTCGGTATTGCCTGCGGAACTGCTCGGTCGGCGTCCGGATCTGGTCGCTGCGCGCTGGCGCGTAGAGGCGGCGAGCAAAGACATCGAATCGGCGAAAACCCGCTTCTATCCCAACTTGAACCTCACCGCGTCCGCCGGTGCCGAATCCTTGTTGGGTGACGCGATGTTCGGGTCGGCCAGTCGTTTCTTCAGCATCGCCCCGACCATTTCGGTGCCGATCTTCGACGGTGGACGCCTGCGCGCCAACCTCGATGCGCGCGACGCCGATTACGATCTGGCGGTGGCGCAGTACAACAAAAGTCTGGTGAAAGCACTGGGCGATGTCAGCGACACGATCAACCAGTTGCGTGACATCGGCCGGCAGATCGGCGCGCAGCAACACGCCACCGAGATTGCTCAGGATTCTTACAACACCGTCGTTCAGCGTTACGGTTCCGGCATCGGCAACTACCTGGACGTGCTCAGCATCGAGCAGCAATTGCTGCAGGCCCAGCGTCAGCTGGCCAACCTCAATGCCGAGCAGATCGACCTGTCGATTCAACTGATGCAAGCGCTGGGCGGCGGCTTTCAGGGTGAAACCCTGACCGCAGCCAACGCCACCCCAGCCACGTCGCACAACTAATTCAGGTATTTGTCATGGCCACTGCCGAAAACACCCAAACTCAAATCAACACCCCCGACACCGGCAATCCGCGCAAGCGCAAATTCATGCTGCTGGTGCTGGCCGTCGTGGTCCTGCTCGCCGGGGCCGGCGTCTGGGCGTATCACGAATTCATCGGGCGCTTCAACGAAAGCACCGACGACGCCTACGTCAACGGCAACGTCGTGGAGATCACCCCGCTGGTCACTGGCACCGTGGTCAGCATTGGCGCTGACGATGGTGATCTGGTTCACGAAGGTCAGGTGCTGATCAACTTTGACCCGAACGACGCCGAAGTCGGCCTGCAAAGTGCTCAGGCAAAACTGGCGCGTACCGTGCGTCAGGTGCGCGGCCTGTACAGCAACGTCGATGGCATGAAAGCCCAGGTCAACGCGCAACAGGCAGAAGTACAGAAAGCACAGGACAACTACAACCGCCGGAAAAACCTCGCTGCTGGCGGGGCGATTTCCCAGGAAGAACTGTCCCACGCCCGCGACGACCTGACCTCGGCGCAAAATGCCCTGGCCAACGCCAGGCAGCAACTGAAAACCACCAGCGCGCTGGTCGATGACACCGTGGTTTCGTCGCACCCGGACGTGATGTCGGCCGCTGCCGATCTGCGTCAGGCGTACCTGACCAACGCCCGCAGCACGCTGATCGCGCCAGTCACCGGTTACGTCGCCAAGCGCACCGTGCAACTCGGTCAGCGCGTACAGCCGGGCACCGCGCTGATGGCGGTGATTCCGCTGGATCAACTGTGGATCGACGCCAACTTCAAGGAAACCCAGCTGCGTGACATGCGCATTGGCCAGCCGGTGGACATCGAGTCCGACATCTACGGCAGCAGCGTGAAGTACAGCGGCACCGTCGACAGCCTCGGCGCCGGCACCGGCAGCGCGTTCGCCCTGTTGCCGGCGCAGAACGCCACCGGTAACTGGATCAAAATCGTGCAGCGTGTGCCGGTGCGGATTCACATCAACGCCGAAGAACTGGCCAAGCACCCGCTACGGGTCGGCCTGTCGACCAACGTTGAAGTGAACCTGCATGACCAGAGCGGTCCGGTGCTGGCGCAGCAACCGCCGCAAAAGGCCTCGTTCAGCACCAACGTCTACGACCGCCAACTGGCCGAAGCCGACGCGATGATTGCGCAACTGATCCACGACAACAGCGCAGCGGTGAGCAAGACTGCGCAACGCTGACCCCTTTCCCCCTGTGGGAGCGAGCCTGCTCGCGAAGGCGGTTTTCAATTCAACATCTTTGTTGGCTGAACAGCCGCTTTCGCGAGCAGGCTCGCTCCCACAAGGGCGGCTGCGTCTGAAGGGACGCAGTGTCAACCCGGTTCCAAAGGATTCACAATGAGCAATAACGCCTCTTTCACGCCGCCCAGCCTGTTGCTCAGCACCATCGGCCTGTCGCTGGCGACGTTCATGCAAGTGCTCGACACCACCATCGCCAACGTGGCGCTGCCGACCATTTCCGGCAACCTCGGGGTGAGTTCGGAGCAGGGCACCTGGGTGATCACCTCGTTTGCCGTGAGCAACGCGATTGCGCTGCCGCTGACCGGTTGGCTCAGCCGCCGTTTCGGTGAGGTGAAGCTATTTTTGTGGGCCACCATTCTGTTCGTGCTGGCCTCGTTTCTCTGTGGCATCTCCACCTCGATGCCGGAACTGATCGGTTTCCGCGTGCTGCAAGGCCTGGTGGCCGGGCCGCTGTACCCGATGACGCAAACCCTGTTGATTGCGGTCTATCCCCCCGCGAGGCGCGGCATGGCCCTGGCGTTGCTGGCGATGGTCACGGTGGTCGCGCCAATTGCAGGTCCCATTCTTGGTGGCTGGATTACTGACAGCTACAGCTGGCCGTGGATCTTCTTCATCAACGTACCGATCGGCATCTTTGCGGTGATGGTGGTGCGCTCGCAACTGGCCAAGCGCCCGGTGGAGACCAGTCGCCAGCCGATGGACTACGTCGGTCTGATCACGCTGATCATCGGCGTCGGCGCGCTGCAGGTGATCCTCGACAAGGGCAATGACCTGGACTGGTTCGAGTCGAACTTCATCATCATCGGCGCGGCGATTTCGGTGATCGCGCTGGCGGTGTTTGTGATCTGGGAAATGACCGACCAGCACCCGGTGGTGAATCTGCGCCTGTTCGCGCACCGCAACTTTCGCATCGGCACGCTGGTGCTGGTGTTGGGTTACGCCGGGTTCTTCGGCATCAACCTGATCCTGCCGCAGTGGCTGCAAACCCAGATGGGTTACACCGCGACCTGGGCCGGTCTGGCGGTGGCGCCGATCGGCATTCTGCCGGTGTTGCTGTCGCCGTTTGTCGGCAAGTACGCGAACAAGTTCGACCTGCGCCTGCTGGCCGGTCTGGCGTTCCTCGCGATTGGCCTGAGCTGCTTCATGCGCGCCGAGTTCACCAACGAGGTGGACTTCCAGCACATCGCTCTGGTGCAGCTGTTCATGGGTATTGGCGTGGCGCTGTTCTTCATGCCGACCCTGAGCATCCTGATGTCCGACCTGCCGCCAAGCCAGATCGCCGACGGCGCAGGCCTGGCAACCTTCCTGCGCACCTTGGGCGGCAGCTTTGCGGCATCGTTGACCACGTGGATCTGGATCCGCCGCGCCGATCAGCATCATGCGTACATGAGCGAAAGCATCAGCACCTTCGAACCGGCGACCCGCGAGACCTTGAACCATTTAGGCGGCGCGAGCCAATCGGCGTACGCGCAGATGGATCAGATCCTCACCAGCCAGGCGTACATGCTCTCCACCGTGGATTACTTCACGTTGTTGGGCTGGGGCTTTATGGGGCTGATTCTGATTGTGTGGCTGGCGAAGCCGCCGTTTGCGGCGAAGGCCGGGCCTGCTGCTTCAGGACACTAAGGTCAAAAGCCCCTCACCCTAACCCTCTCCCGGAGGGAGAGGGGACTGACTGAGGGTTTCTTTCGAGGTCCGCCGACCTGAGCCACCGAGTTGAGCTCAGGTTTTGAATAGCATGAAGATCGGCTCCCTTTCCCCCTCGCCCCCCTGGGGGAGAGGGCTGGGGTGAGGGGGTAGCGATCTTCAGCCGTGCGGCAAAGCCAGTGGCGGGGCAAAGTCGAACGGCGCCAGGGCATACCCGTTCTCATCCACCTGCAACGCCCAACCCTGACGATCCCAGTCCCCCAGCACAATCCGCTTAGCTGCCTGCTCGCCGAGTTGCAGCTTGTGGATCGCCGGACGATGGGTGTGGCCGTGAATCAGGGTTTTCACCGCGTATTGCTGCATGATCCGCGGAATTTCCTCAGGCGTGACATCAACAATGTCATTGGCCTTCATCCGCGTCTGCGCGCGGCTTTCGCTGCGCAGCTTGCGCGCCAGTTTGTGGCGGGTGCTCAGCGGCAGGTGGCGCAGGATGAACAAGGTGATCGGGTTGCGCAGGTAGCGCCGCAACTTCATGTAGCCCACGTCGCGGGTGCACAGGCTGTCGCCGTGCATCAGCAGCACCGGCTCGCCATAGAACTGCACGACACTCGGGTCCTTCAACAGCGTGCAGCCGGCTTCTTTGCAGAAGGCCTTGCCGAGCAGGAAGTCGCGATTGCCGTGCATCAGAAAGATCGCCGTGCCGCTGTCGCTCAACTGGCGCAGGGCCTGGCAGATGGAACGCTGGAAGGGCGTCATGGCGTCGTCGCCAATCCACGCCTCGAAAAAATCGCCGAGGATGTACAACGCACTCGCCGAGCGGGCGCGTCCGGCGAGCAAATCCAGAAACGCCCGGGTAATGTCCGGGCGCTCCTCTTCCAGATGCAAGTCTGAAATCAGCAATATCACGCTTCGATGATCTCGGCTTTCTCGATGATCACGTCGTCTTTCGGCACGTCCTGGTGACCGGCCTTGGAAGTGGTGGCGACGCCTTCGATCTTGTCGACTACGTCGGTACCGGCAACCACTTTACCGAACACGGCATAACCCCAGCCCTGAGCGGTCTTGGCGGTGTGGTTGAGGAAGCTGTTGTTGGTGGCGTTGATGAAGAACTGCGCCGAGGCCGAATGCGGGTCCATGGTGCGGGCCATGGCAACGGTGTACTTCTCGTTCTTCAGACCGTTGTCAGCTTCGTTCTGAATGCTTGGGCTCTTGTCTTTCTTTTCCTGCATGCCAGGCTCGAAACCGCCGCCCTGGATCATGAAGCCCTTGATCACGCGGTGGAACACTACGTTCTCGTAGTGACCTTTCTTGACGTATTCGATGAAATTGGCAGCGGTGATTGGCGCTTTTTCCGCGTCCAGTTCGATGACGATGTCGCCGTAGTTGGTGGTCAGTTTGACTTGAGTCATGATCGCTACTCTTTATAAGGAATTCGTGGTTCTGGGACATTCAGCCCCACAACCGGTTCAGCCTGCTTCGGCCAAGGAGCGCAGTTTAGCGTGACAGGCGCGAATTTCGAGGCTGTTTTTCGAAAACCCGGCGATTAAATGCGCTCCTTTATAGGCCGCGCTCTGTCAGGCCCTTGACAGCATCGGCTATGATAGCGGCTTTGTTTTGTCTGGCCCCCTTTGCGGCCGCGCACATGTAAGTCAAGGATCCTATGAGCAAGCCCACTGTCGACCCTACCTCGAATGCCAAGTCCGGCCCTGCCGTGCCGGTCAATTTCCTGCGGCCGATCATCCAGGCAGACCTGGACTCGGGCAAGCACACCCAGATCGTCACCCGTTTTCCGCCTGAGCCCAACGGCTACCTGCACATCGGCCACGCCAAGTCGATCTGCGTGAACTTCGGCCTGGCCCAGGAGTTCGGCGGCGTCACGCACCTGCGTTTCGACGACACCAACCCGGCCAAGGAAGACCAGGAATACATCGACGCGATCGAATCCGACGTCAAATGGCTGGGCTTCGAGTGGTCCGGCGAAGTGCGCTACGCCTCGCAGTATTTCGACCAGTTGCACGATTGGGCCATCGAGCTGATCAAGGCCGGCAAGGCCTACGTCGACGACCTGACCCCTGAACAGGCCAAGGAATACCGTGGCAGCCTGACCGAGCCGGGCAAGAACAGCCCGTTCCGCGACCGTTCGGTGGAAGAGAACCTCGACTGGTTCGCGCGCATGCGTGCCGGTGAGTTCCCGGACGGTGCCCGCGTGCTGCGCGCGAAGATCGACATGGCCTCGCCGAACATGAACCTGCGCGACCCGATCATGTACCGCATCCGCCACGCCCATCACCATCAGACCGGTGACAAGTGGTGCATCTACCCGAACTATGACTTCACCCACGGTCAGTCGGACGCCATCGAAGGCATCACCCACTCGATCTGCACCCTGGAATTCGAAAGCCATCGTCCGCTGTACGAGTGGTTCCTGGACAACCTGCCGGTGCCGGCCAACCCGCGCCAGTACGAATTCAGCCGCCTGAACCTGAACTACACCATCACCAGCAAGCGCAAGCTCAAGCAACTGGTCGATGAAAAGCACGTCAATGGCTGGGACGACCCGCGCATGTCGACGCTGTCCGGCTTCCGTCGCCGTGGCTACACGCCGGCGTCGATCCGCAACTTCTGCGACATGATCGGCACCAACCGGTCCGACGGCGTGGTCGATTTCGGCATGCTCGAGTTCAGCATCCGTCAGGACCTGGACGCCAACGCGCCGCGCGCCATGTGCGTGCTGCGTCCGTTGAAAGTGGTGATCACCAACTACCCGGAAGGTCAGGTCGAAAACCTCGAACTGCCGCGTCATCCGCAGAAAGAAGAACTCGGCGTGCGCCAGCTGCCGTTCGCCCGTGAGATCTACATCGACCGCGATGACTTCATGGAAGAACCGCCAAAGGGCTACAAGCGCCTGGAGCCGAACGGCGAAGTGCGTCTGCGTGGCAGCTACGTGATCCGTGCCGACGAAGCGATCAAGGACGCCGACGGCAACATCGTCGAGCTGCGTTGCTCGTACGACCCGGACACCCTCGGCAAGAACCCTGAAGGCCGCAAGGTCAAAGGCGTGATCCACTGGGTGCCGGCCGCTGCCAGCATCGAGTGCGAAGTGCGTCTGTACGATCGCCTGTTCCGTTCTCCGAACCCGGAGAAGGCCGAAGACAGCGCGAGTTTCCTCGACAACATCAACCCTGACTCACTGCAAGTGCTGACCGGTTGTCGTGCTGAGCCATCGCTTGGCAATGCACAGCCGGAAGACCGTTTCCAGTTCGAGCGCGAAGGCTACTTCGTCGCCGACATCAAGGACTCGAAACCAGGTCAGCCGGTATTCAACCGTACCGTGACCCTGCGTGATTCGTGGGGCCAGTGATTTAGCGTCAAGGAAATATAAAGTGCTGACGATCTACAACACGCTCACCAAGAGCAAAGAAGTCTTCAAGCCGCTGGATGGCAACAAGGTGCGCATGTACGTGTGCGGCATGACCGTGTACGACTACTGCCACCTCGGCCACGGCCGCAGCATGGTCGCGTTCGACCTGGTGACCCGCTGGTTGCGGTTCAGCGGTTACGACCTGACCTACGTGCGCAACATCACCGACATCGACGACAAGATCATCAATCGTGCCCGCGAGAACGGTGAGTCGTTCGACGCGCTGACCGAGCGCATGATCGCCGCGATGCACGAAGACGAAGCGCGCCTGAACATCAAGAAGCCGGACATGGAACCGCGCGCCACGGATCACATTCCGGGCATGCACGCGATGATCCAGACCCTGATCGACAAGGGCTTCGCCTACGCCCCGGGCAATGGCGACGTGTACTACCGCGTCGCCAAGTTCATGGGCTACGGCAAGCTGTCGCGCAAGAAGATCGAAGACCTGCGCATCGGCGCGCGCATCGAAGTCGACGAGTCGAAAGAAGACCCGCTGGATTTCGTGCTGTGGAAAGCCGCCAAGCCGGGCGAGCCGAGCTGGGAATCGCCGTGGGGCGCCGGGCGTCCGGGCTGGCACATCGAGTGCTCGGTGATGTCCACCTGCTGCCTCGGTGAAACCTTCGACATTCATGGCGGCGGCAGCGACCTCGAGTTCCCGCACCACGAAAACGAAATCGCCCAGAGCGAAGCGGCCACCGGCAAGACCTACGCCAACGCGTGGATGCATTGCGGCATGATCCGTATCAATGGCGAGAAGATGTCCAAGTCCTTGAACAACTTCTTCACCATTCGCGACGTGCTCGACAAGTACCACCCGGAAGTCGTGCGTTACCTGCTGGTGTCGAGCCACTACCGCAGCGCGATCAACTACTCGGAAGACAACCTCAAGGACGCCAAGGGCGCACTCGAGCGTTTCTACCACGCGTTGAAAGGCCTGCCGAGCGTTGCTCCGGCTGGCGGCGAAGCCTTCGTCGAGCGTTTCACCACGGTGATGAACGACGACTTCGGCACGCCGGAAGCCTGCGCGGTGCTGTTCGAGATGGTGCGTGAGATCAACCGTCTGCGCGACAGCGATCTCGACGCGGCGGCCGGTCTGGCGGCGCGCCTGAAAGAACTGGCGAGCGTGTTGGGGGTGTTGCAGTTGGAAGCCGATGACTTCCTGCAAGCGGGCGCCGAAGGGCGTGTCGATGCGGCTGAAGTCGACGCGCTGATTGCTGCACGTCTGGCGGCACGCGCTGGCAAAGACTGGGCCGAATCCGACCGCATCCGCGACCAGCTCACCGCCATGGGCGTGGTGCTGGAAGACGGCAAGGGTGGTACGACCTGGCGTCTGGCTGACTGATTGCCTGACCTGTGACAGACAAAACCCGCCTTGTGCGGGTTTTGTTTTTTGGGCTTTGGGTCTTGTGGTTACAGGGCTGACGCCATCGCTGGCAAGCCAGCTCCCACAAGTTTTTTGTTGTTCACGAGTGTTGCGTACAACCCGAAACTCTGTGGGAGCTGGCTTGCCAGCGATGGGGTCCGCCCAGGCAACCAGTCATTCGGCCTGCCGCAAGCGCTTGTACAGGGTATTACGGCTCACCCCAAGCCTGCGTGCCAGATGCGAAATATTCCCCCCGGCTGCTTTCAACTCCCGGTTCAACGCCTCCACATCATTCAGATCCAGCCCCAGCGGCTGCACGCTCTCCACCGGCTCCATCTCCAGATCGACAAAAAAGTCATCCGGCAAATGCTCCGGCCGCACCGGCTGTTCCTCGGCCATTGCCAGCGCCACCTGCATCACGCTGCTGACCTGACGCAGATTGCCCGGCCACGGGTGCCGCTCGAACAGCTCCAGCACTTCGCGGCTGAGTCCGGCCCATTGCGTCGGTTCGCGATGCTGCTCCCACAGGCGTTTGAACAGCGCCTCTTTATCACTGCGCTCTCTGAGCGGCGGCAGTTCCAGTGTCAAACCGCCAATTCGGTAGTACAAGTCCTCACGAAATCGGCCCAATTGCACTTGCTCGCGTAAAGAGCGGTTGGTCGCCGAGATGATCCGCAGATCCACCGGGAACAGCTCACTGCTGCCCACCGGTTGCACGCAGCGCTCCTGCAACACCCGCAGCAGCCGGGCCTGAGTCGGCAACGGCATGTCACCGATTTCGTCGAGGAAGAGGGTGCCTTTGTCGGCTTTGCGGATCAGGCCGATGCTGCCTTTCTGGTTGGCGCCGGTGAACGCGCCTTTTTCATAGCCGAACAGTTCTGATTCCACCAGTTCGGCGGGGATCGCCGCGCAGTTGACGGCGATAAATGCCTGTTTGCTTCTCGAACTGGCCTGGTGCAGGGCTTTGACGAAGACTTCCTTGCCGACCCCGGTTTCGCCGTGGATCAGCAGTGGGATGTCTTTTTCCAGCAGGCGTTCGGCCTGGCGCACGGCTTTTTCTACGCGGCTGTCACCAAAATGCAGAGAGTTGAGGCTGATCACGCCCGGCGCTTTGATCGGCGCCGTTTTCGGTTCGGCAAATACCCGAGGCTGAACAGGCGCCTGTTGCGGTCGCTTCAACAGGCACTGGAAACGGTTGCGCCCCGAGGTCTGCAAGGCAAACGGCAAGCCGTCCGGCTGATTGATCAACTCCAGCAGCGACACGTTGAACAGACTCTCGACACTGACCCGAGACAAGCGCACGCCGAGCAGATTGTCGGCGCGACGATTGGCCGACAGCACTTGACCGCTCTCGTCGAAAATCAACAAACCAGCCCACTGACTGTCGAGGTTGTTCAACCCGGTGTTGAACGTCAGTTGAAAGTGCTGGCCGTGGAACAGGTTGAGGATCAGCCGGTTCTCCACGGTCTGGCTCATCATCTTGACCATGCCCAGCGTGTGCGAGGGCGGCAGGTAACTGTCGCTGGACACGTCGAGCACGGCGATAACCTTGCGCTCGGCATCGAAAATCGGCGCGGCGGAACCGGTCATGAAACGGTTGGCTTTCAGAAAGTGTTCATCGTGCTCGATGTGCACCGCCTGTTCGCAGGCCAGCGCGGTGCCGATCGCATTGGTGCCACTGCAGCGTTCCATCCAGCTCGCCCCGGCGCTAAACCCTCGGGCCAGGTTCGGCTCGATAAAGCGCTGAGTGCCCCACGAGGTCAGCACCTGACCCTGATGGTCGGCGAGCATGATCAGGCAATTGGAGTTGCTGAGGATGTTCTCGTAGTACGGCAGCACTTCCTGATGGGTGGTCTGCACCAGCGCGTGGTGACGGTCGAGCAGCTGCGCGATCCCGGCGGCGGGCAATTGATCGAAGGCCGGGGCGCTCTGGTGGTCAAGGCCGAAGGCGCGGCAACGTTGCCAGGAGGTCTGGACAATAGCGTCGTGGGACAGCGGCGGGGCAGGTAAGGCCATGGTGGTGGGCCTCTGAAGGGCATTTTATTGTTGTTATGGCACTGCTTTCAAAACCAACACAGATCAAAACTGTGGGAGCGGGCTTGCTCGCGAAAGCGGTATATCAGACACATTTACATCGACTGACACACCGCCTTCGCGAGCAAGCCCGCTCCCACATTGGATTTTCATCGTTCACAGAATTTGGGCAAAAAGCGTTCATAGAGTGTTGTTCACTATTGTTCATTGTCAATCGCCCAACTGTTCAAATGTGTTCAGCAATGAACGCCCGATCCCCGCGTTTTCAGCCCTTTTCGCGACAAATCAACCACTTGCCATTTCTGGCACGAATGTCGCTCTGCTGCACAGGTCGCTTGACTCCAATAATAAAAAGGCCGAGCCATGTCACTCACCCTGGAGCACGTCAGCCGCACCGTCGAGGGCCAGACCTGGATCGACGATGCCTGCCTGAAATTCGAACCCGGATCCTTCAACGTTCTGCTCGGCCGCACGCTGTCCGGCAAGACCAGCCTGATGCGCCTGATGGCAGGCCTGGACAAGCCCGACAGTGGCCGGATCCTGATGAACGGCGTCGACGTCACCCAGCGCCCGGTGCGCCTGCGCAACGTGTCGATGGTTTATCAGCAGTTCATCAATTACCCGACCATGACCGTGTTCGAGAACATCGCCTCGCCGCTGCGTCAGGCCGGTGTTTCCAAAGAAATCATTCATAGCAAAGTGCTGGAAACCGCGAAGATGCTGCGCATCGAGAAGTTCCTGCAGCGCTATCCGCTGGAGCTGTCCGGCGGTCAGCAGCAGCGCACGGCGATGGCCCGGGCGCTGGTCAAGGACGCCGAGCTGATCCTGTTCGACGAGCCACTGGTCAACCTCGACTACAAGCTGCGCGAAGAACTGCGCCAGGAAATGCGCGAGCTGTTCAAGCTGCGCCACACCATTGCGATCTACGCCACCACCGAACCCAACGAAGCGTTGGCGCTGGGCGGCACCACGACGATTCTGCACGAGGGCCGGGTGATCCAGAGCGGCCCGTCGACCTCGGTCTACCACCAGCCGCAAACCGTGCTGGCGGCGGAGCTGTTTTCCGAGCCGCCGATCAACCTGATGCCCGGGCGCATCGCCGGCAACGAAGTCAGCTTCGCCAACTTCGTGCACTTCCCGCTGAACGTCGATCTGCGCCCGGTGGGTGAGGGCGAGTTTCGCTTTGGCGTGCGCCCCAGCCATATCTCGCTGGTGCCGAGCAACGATGACGATCTGGAGTTGGCGGTGACCGTCGAAGTGGCCGAGATCAGCGGTTCGGAAACCTTCCTGCACGTGCGCAACGAGCATTTCCTGCTGGTGCTGCACCTGCCGGGGGTTCACGAATACGACGTCGATGCGCCGATCCGCATCTACATCCCGACTCACAAACTGTTCGTGTTCGATGCGCAGGGCCGTCTGGTGCAGGCACCGGGCCAACGTGTCGCGAGGGTTGCCTGATGGCCGAAATCCGTTTGCAGCACCTCGCCCACAGCTACAGCAAAACCCCGAGCGGGCCTGACGATTACGCGATCCGCGAGATGGACCACATTTGGGAGCAGGGCGGCGCGTATGCCTTGCTCGGCCCTTCGGGTTGCGGCAAATCGACCTTGCTCAACATCATTTCCGGTCTGCTCAGCCCCTCGCAAGGGCACGTGCTGTTCGATGGCAAAGCGGTCAACGATCTGACCCCGGAGAAGCGCAACATCGCTCAGGTGTTCCAGTTCCCGGTGGTCTACGACACCATGACCGTGTTCGACAACCTGGCCTTCCCCCTGCGCAATCAGGGCATGGCCGAGGCGAAAGTGCACAGCAAGGTGCAGGAAATCGCCGAAGTCCTCGACCTGCAAAACCTGCTGAGCAAGAAGGCGCGCAACCTCACCGCCGACGAAAAACAGAAAGTCTCCATGGGCCGTGGTCTGGTGCGCGACGATGTCTCGGCGATTCTCTTCGACGAGCCGCTGACGGTGATCGACCCGCACCTGAAATGGAAACTGCGACGCAAGCTCAAGCAGATCCACGAGCAGTTCAACATCACCATGGTCTACGTCACCCACGATCAGCTCGAAGCTTCGACCTTCGCCGACAAGATCGCCGTGATGTACGGCGGACAGATCGTGCAGTTCGGCACGCCACGGGAATTGTTCGAGCGGCCGACTCACACCTTTGTCGGCTACTTCATCGGCAGCCCGGGGATGAACCTGATCGAGGTGCAGCCGCAGCCGGGTGGGGTCGGTTTCGCTTCGACGCACTTGCCACTGTCCGACGCCTTGCAACGGCATATCGAACATGGTCAGTGGAAAAATCTGAAGGTCGGCATCCGCCCGGAGTTCATCCATGTCTGGGACGAGCCGTTTGACGAGGCGATGCAGGCGCGGGTGGTCCACGTCGAAGACCTTGGCACCTACAAGATTCTCACCCTCGACCTCGATGGCGCGCCGCTGAAGGTGCGTCTGGCCGAAGACAAACCAGTGCCGCAGGGCACGGCGTATATCAGTTTTCCGGCGCAGTGGCTGATGGTTTATGCCGATGAGTTTCTGCTCGAAGCCGACGACGAGGTGCAGCCATGAACAAGGTGCAGAACAACAAGGCCTGGTGGCTGGTGTTGCCGGTGTTCCTGCTGGTGGCGTTCAGTGCGGTGATCCCGATGATGACCGTGGTCAACTATTCGGTGCAGGACATTTTCGACCAGTCCAGCCGCTACTTCGTCGGCGCCGACTGGTACAAACAGGTGCTGCTCGATCCGCGCCTGCATGACTCGCTGTTGCGTCAGTTCATTTATTCTGCCTGCGTGCTGCTGATCGAAATTCCGTTGGGAATCGCCGTCGCCCTGACCATGCCGACCAAGGGCCGCTGGTCGTCGGTGGTGCTGATTATTCTGGCGATTCCGCTGCTGATCCCGTGGAATGTGGTCGGCACCATCTGGCAGATCTTCGGCCGTGCCGACATTGGACTGCTCGGTTCGAGCCTGAATGCGCTGGGCATCAGCTACAACTACGCGGCCAACACCATGGACGCCTGGGTCACGGTGCTGGTGATGGACGTCTGGCACTGGACTTCGCTGGTGGCGTTGCTGTGTTTCTCCGGGCTGCGGGCGATTCCCGACGTGTATTACCAGGCGGCGCGGATCGACCGCGCCTCGGCGTGGGCAGTGTTCCGCCATATTCAGTTGCCGAAGCTGAAGAGCGTGCTGCTGATCGCGGTGATGCTACGTTTCATGGACAGTTTCATGATCTACACCGAGCCGTTCGTGCTCACCGGCGGCGGGCCGGGCAATGCCACGACTTTCCTCAGTCAGACGTTGACGCAGATGGCCGTCGGCCAATTCGATCTGGGGCCGGCGGCGGCGTTTTCGCTGGTGTACTTCCTGATCATCCTGCTGGTCTCGTGGCTGTTCTACACCGCCATGACCCATTCCGACGCCAACCGTTGAGGCCCGGCCATGAGCAAAAGAAAACTTGTTCCGTTGCTGGTGTACATCCTGTTCCTGCTGGTGCCGATCTACTGGCTGTTGAACATGTCGTTCAAGAGCAACACCGAAATCCTCGGCGGCTTGACCCTGTTCCCCCAGGATTTCACCTGGCACAACTACAAGGTGATTTTCACCGACCCGAGCTGGTACACCGGTTATCTCAATTCGCTGTATTACGTCAGCCTGAACACGGTGATCTCGCTGAGTGTGGCGTTGCCGGCGGCCTATGCGTTTTCGCGCTATCGCTTCCTTGGCGACAAGCACCTGTTCTTCTGGCTGCTGACCAACCGCATGGCGCCACCGGCGGTGTTTCTGTTGCCGTTCTTTCAGTTGTATTCGTCGATTGGCCTGTTCGATACGCACATCGCTGTGGCCTTGGCGCATTGCCTGTTCAACGTGCCGCTGGCGGTGTGGATTCTGGAGGGCTTCATGTCTGGCGTGCCCAAGGAAATCGACGAAACCGCTTACATCGACGGCTACAGTTTCCCTAAGTTCTTCGTGAAGATTTTCATCCCGCTGATCGGCTCGGGCATCGGCGTCACGGCGTTCTTCTGCTTCATGTTTTCCTGGGTCGAACTGCTGCTGGCGCGCACGCTGACCTCGGTCAACGCCAAACCTATTGCCGCGGTGATGACACGCACGGTGTCGGCCTCGGGCATCGACTGGGGCGTGCTGGCGGCGGCGGGGGTGCTGACCATCCTGCCGGGCATGCTGGTGATCTGGTTTGTTCGCAACCACGTGGCCAAGGGCTTTGCCCTGGGTCGGGTCTGAGGAACACATGATGGAATGGATGAGCTGGACCACCCCCACGGCGGGGTTCTTTATCGCCATCGGCCTGTTGCTGGTGGGCATGACCACCTGGGAATTGCGCTCGCCGAGCATCCTGCGACGCGGTTTTCTGCCGATTGCCACCACCCGTGGCGATCGCTTGTTCATCGGTCTTCTCGGCAGCGCCTACCTGCATCTGCTGGTAATCGGCGTCACCGACTGGAGCATCTGGGTAGCGTCCGCGCTGTCTCTGGTGTGGCTGTTGGTTGTGATGCGCTGGGGCTAGTCGAGTCGCTCGGCAATCGTGCTCCGTAACTCAAACTGGAGGTCTCTATGTTCGACAAAAACAATAAGCTGCGACATAGCATTTCATTGGCAGCCATGCTGGCACTCAGCGGTTTGAGCGCATCTGCCTGGGCCGATGCCTACGAAGACGCGGCGAAAAAATGGATCGGCAGCGAGTTCAAACCGTCGACCCTGACGGCCGATCAGCAACTCGAAGAACTGAAGTGGTTCATCAAGGCCGCCGAGCCGTTTCGCGGCATGGAAATCAAAGTGGTTTCCGAGACCCTGACCACCCACGAATACGAGTCCAAGGTGCTGGCCAAGGCGTTCACCGAAATCACCGGGATCAAGCTCACCCACGACCTGCTGCAAGAAGGCGACGTGGTGGAGAAAATGCAGACGGTGATGCAGTCGGACAAGAACATCTACGACGGCTGGGTCAACGACTCGGACCTGATCGGTACGCACTTTCGCTACGGCAAGACCGAATCGATCACCGACCTGATGGCCAACGAAGGCAAGAACTTCACCTCACCGACCCTCGACATCAAGGACTTCATCGGCATCTCGTTCACCACCGCGCCGGATGGCAAGATCTATCAATTGCCCGATCAGCAGTTCGCCAACCTGTACTGGTTCCGCGCCGACTGGTTCGAACGCGCCGATCTGAAAGCCAAGTTCAAGGAAAAGTACGGCTACGAATTGGGCGTGCCGGTGAACTGGTCGGCCTATGAAGATATCGCCAAATTCTTCAGCGAAGACGTCAAGGAAATCGACGGTAAACGCGTCTACGGCCACATGGACTACGGCAAGAAAGACCCGTCGCTGGGCTGGCGCTTCACCGATGCCTGGTTCTCCATGGCCGGTGGCGGCGACAAGGGCCTGCCCAACGGCTTGCCGGTGGACGAGTGGGGGATTCGCGTCGAGGACTGCCATCCGGTTGGTTCCAGTGTGACCCGCGGCGGCGACACCAACGGCCCGGCGGCGGTGTTCGCCACGCAGAAATACGTCGACTGGCTCAAGGCCTACGCGCCACCGGAAGCGGCGGGCATGACCTTCTCCGAGTCCGGCCCGGTGCCGTCCCAAGGCAACATCGCTCAGCAGATTTTCTGGTACACCGCGTTCACCGCCGACATGACCAAACCGGGCCTGCCGGTGGTCAACGCCGACGGCACGCCGAAATGGCGCATGGCGCCGTCGCCGCGCGGGCCGTATTGGGAAGAGGGCATGAAGCTCGGCTATCAGGACGTGGGTTCGTGGACATTCATGAAATCCACGCCTGAGAAACAGAAGCTCGCGGCGTGGCTGTACGCGCAGTTCGTCACCTCGAAAACCGTGTCGCTGAAGAAAACCATCGTCGGCCTGACGCCGATCCGCGAGTCGGACATCAACTCGCAGGCGATGACCGATCTGGCGCCGAAACTCGGTGGCCTGGTCGAGTTCTACCGCAGCCCGGCCCGCGTGCAATGGACCCCGACCGGCACCAACGTGCCGGACTATCCGCGTCTGGCGCAATTGTGGTGGAGCCACATCGCCGAAGCGGCCAGCGGCGAGAGGACTCCGCAACAGGCGCTGGACGGCCTGGCCAAGGATCAGGACGCGATCATGTCGCGCCTCGAACGCTCCAAGGCGCAAGCAGTATGCGCCCCGAAAATGAACCCGGAGCGCGACGCACAGTACTGGTTCGACCAGCCAGGCGCACCGAAACCGAAACTGGCCAACGAGAAGCCGAAGGGCGAGACCGTGAGCTACAACGAACTGCTGAAATCGTGGGCGGATGCGCGTAAGTAAAGGCTGAAATGTGAAAAGCGAACGGCACCGGAAGGTGCCGTTTGTTTTGTTGCCCGATCTACCGTAATCGCTTGCAGGCAAGCTCCCACAGGTTTCTGTGTTGCTCACACAATCTGGGCACACCACAAACTCTTGTGGGAGCTGGCTTGCCAGCGATAGCGGTGTGTCAAACAACAAGGATGTGACTGACCTGCCGCCATCGCTGCAGGCAAGCTCCCACAGGTTTTGTGACGCCTGCAAAGTCCGGGTTCACCGCGATTCACTGTAGGAGCGAGCCTGTTCGCGATAGCGGAGTGTCAGACAACAAAGATGTGACTGACCCGCCGCCATCGCTGGCAAGCCAGCTCCCACAGATTTTGTGACGCCATCAAAGTCCGGGTTCACCGCGACTCACTGTGGGAGCTGGCTTGCCAGCGATGGGGCCATGGGGGTTACAGCGGGAAAACCGAGGCGGAATACGGTCATGACGCCGGGCAAGCTCTTCACCTCCGCCACGCCCTGATGCAGGCTCATGATCGAGCGCACGATCGCCAGTCCCAGCCCGGTGCTGCCCTGTGAGCGCGAGCGGGCGCTGTCGACGCGGTAGAAGCGGTCGAACAGGTGCGGCAGGTGCTGCGCCTCGATGCCGGCACCGGGATTGCTCACCAGCAGTGAAGCCTGCGTTGCGCCTTGCTCGATCAGCAAGGTGATGGTTTTGCCGTTCGGGCAATGACGCAGCGCATTCGACAGCAGATTGGAAATCGCCCGCTGGATCATCAGCCGATCGCCTAACACCGATGCGCTGCCAACAACATTCAAATGAATCTGCTTGTCCTGCGCCGCCAGCGAAAACATCTCCGCAACCTTCGCCGCTTCCGCCTCCAGCGGCACCGTTTCAAATGGCGCCAGTGCCGACGGATGACTGACCTGCGCCAGAAACAGCATGTCCGAAACAATCCGCGCCACGCGCTCCAGCTCTTCGGTGCAGGACACCAGCACATCCTGGTATTCCTCACTCGTGCGCTCGCGAGACAGCGTCACTTGGGCCTTGCCCATCAGGTTGTTGATCGGCGTGCGCAACTCATGCGCCAGGTCATCTGAGAACTGCGACAACTGCTGCACCCCGGCATCCAGCCGATGCAGCATGAAGTTGATGCCCTGCGCCAGTTCGCTCAACTCCTGCGGCATGTTCACCACCGACAGCCGATGCTCCAGATCCTGCGTCGAGACCCTCGCCGCCACTTTGCGAAACTCGCGCAGCGGCGCCAATCCACGCTGCACCGCGCCCCACGCCGTCAGGCCGATGAACACCAGCAACAGCGGCAAGGCAATCAGCGTCGAGCGCAGATAGGCGCTGAGCAGCGCCTGATCGTGCGCGTTGTCCATCGACAACAGCACCGGCACGCTGCTGCCGTCCTTGAGCCGAATCAGCTTCGACGCGGTAAGGAACTTCGCACCCTCGTCATCGATGCTTTCGCTATAGGCCAATTGTTCGGTGGTGGTTCGCACTGCGCGCAATTCGGCGCGTGGATCCTTGAGTCCCGAGCCGGATTTGAGCAGCGGCGTACGCAGGTTCGAACGGTCATAAATCGTCAGCGTCAGGTTGTCATGGCCCATGACCTGATCGAGCAGAATGTGCGGCCTGCCACTGACTTCGTTGGCGTCGACATACAGCGACAGGCTGTGCTCCACCTGCGCCATCTTCTTTTGCAGGCTGTCGCGGGACAGTGCATTCAGCTCATGGGTCAGGGCGAAATAGGCAAGGATCGCCAGAAACACCACCAACAGCGCGCCGAGAATACTCACCGTCAGACCGAGGCGCATCGACAGGCTGGCCGGCTTCATTCCCGCGCCTCCAGCACGTAGCCGACACCGCGCAGGGTGTGGATCAGTTTGTTGTCGAACGGGTCGTCGATCTTCGCCCGCAAGCGCCGGATCGACACTTCGACCACGTTGGTGTCGCAGTCGAAATTCATGTCCCACACCAGCGAGATGATTTGCGTACGGGTCAGCACCTCGCCGGACTGGCGCATCAACAAGTGCAGCAGGGCGAATTCCTTGGTGGTCAGGTCGATGCGCTGCGCCCCCCGAAACGCCCGATGCCGGCCCGGATCCAGTTCCAGATCAGCGACTTTCAACACCTGCGGCACCGGTATGTTTTCGCTGCGGCGCATCAGGGTGCGCACCCGCGCCAGCAGTTCGGGAAACTCGAACGGCTTGACCAGATAGTCGTCTGCGCCCAGGTCCAGACCGCGAATCTTGTCCGCCAGCCGCCCGCGCGCGGTGAGCATCATCACCCGCGTCGAGTGGGTGCGGCGCAGTTGTTCCAGCACGCCCCAACCGTCCAGTTCCGGCAAGTTCACGTCGAGAATGATCAGGTCATAGGCCTGCTGTTGCGCCAGATGCAATCCATCGGCACCGGTGGCGGCGTGATCAACGATATAACCACTTTCGGTCAAACCCTGATGCAAGTATTCGGCAGCTTTAAGCTCGTCCTCGACGACAAGGATTCGCATGATCTATCACCACTTTTATTTAAGGGATATTTAATTAAGGTGGCCGGGAAAGTTATGGTTTTTGTAAGGTCTTCCGGACGTTGTTCAATAACTGAATGACGAACACGGTAAAGGCTGTAGTGGCTACAGGGTCAATCTTGGAGGTCTTTAAAACGGCCATCCGCGACAGCCTGTCGCAGCCTGAATGCGCCAACAGACTTGTATTGCATTCAGGCAAGGGCTGTTCGGCAGATAACTACCGAGTATTTGTTTCCATGTATTGCGGCAAAGCCGATTGCACTTCGCATCCTAGAACAAAACAACTTTGCTGAACCGTGGATAACGGATTTGTAATGTTCCAGTCACCTTGTCGATAAGTTCAAAACCCTAACGTGGCGGCATCGAAAAATCCTGAATTAAAGGAAGTCCTCCATTGCCCGGTTTAATCGAACTGACGGCGCGATCACGCCTGAAAAAAGCTGCCAGCGGCCTCTTGTTGCTGGTTGGCAGCAGCTTGGCCAGCGCATCGACCCTGACACTGGATCAGGCGCTGCAAAGTGCCTTCGCCGGCAACCCCGATCTCGCTGCCGCGCAATGGGAAATCGGTATTGCCGAGGGCGATCGCCAGCAGGCCGGGCTGATCCCCAATCCCGAGGTGTCGTCGGAGGCCGAAGACACCCGGCGCAACTCGCGCACCACCACGGTGATGCTCAGTCAGCCGATTGAGCTGGGCGGCAAACGCGGTGCGCGCATCGATGTCGCCAGCCGTGCGCAGGACACCGCCGGCATCGAACTGGAGCGCAAGCGCAATGCCCTGCGCGCCGATGTGATTCAGGCGTTCAACAGCGCGCAAACCGCGCAGCAACGCTTGCAGCTGGCGCGCCAGTCGCTGCAACTGGCCGAGCACGGTGTGCGCGTGGCCCAAGGGCGGATCGAGGCCGGTAAATCGTCGCCGGTCGAAGGCACGCGGGCGCAAGTGCAGCTCTCGGAAGTGCGCCTGGAGGTGAGCCGCGCCGAGCGCGATCAGGCCAACGCCTATCAGCAACTGGCGCAAGTCATGGGCGCGCCGTTACCGACCTCGACCAACGTCCAGGCCGCCACGCAAAGCCTCGCCACGCTGCCACCGCCCGGCCGTTTGCTCGAGCGTCTGAACCAGACCGCCGAGCTGCGTCTGGCGAAACTGCAGATCGATCAGCGCGAAGCCTCGTTGGGCCTGGAAAAGTCCCAGCGCATTCCCGATCTGACCGTGAGCATCGGCAGTCAGTACAGCGAAACCGAGCGCGAACGGGTCAACGTGGTCGGGCTGTCGATGCCGATTCCGCTGTTCAACCGCAATCAGGGCAACGTGCTCGCCGCCGCACGGCGCACCGATCAGGCGCGGGATCTGCGCAACGCCACCGAGTTGCGTTTGCGCACCGAAGTCCAGACCAGCCTTGAGCAATGGCAGACCGCCAACGGCGAAGTCAACGCGTTCAACCAGACCATCCTGCCCGCCGCACAAAGCGCAGTGGACAGCGCCACACGCGGTTTCGAAATGGGCAAGTTCGCTTTCCTCGATGTACTCGATGCCCAACGCACCCTGATCGCTGCGCGCAGCCAATACATCCAGGCCGTCAGCGAGGCGACCGACGCCCGTGTGCGCCTCGAACGGATCTTCGGCGACCTCAGCGTCAGCCCTTGAATTTCACTTTTCAGACAACTGCGCGATGGCACGGCGCAGAGGAGTTTCCATGGATAAAAAACTGATGGTGGTCGCGGTGGCGACCCTGGCGCTAGGCATTGGCCTCGGTTCGCTGTGGCCGGCCAATTCAAACATCGACGCGCATGCCGATGAGGCTTCCGAACATGCCGATCACGCCGAGGAGGGCGCTGCCGCCGAAGGCGAACATGCCGAAGAAGGCCACATCGAATTGAGCGCCGAGCAGATCGCCGCCGCAGGCATTCAACTGGCCGAGGCCCGGGCGCAAAGCATCAGTCTCGGCTTGTCGTTTCCCGGCGAAGTGCGCTTCGACGAGGACCGCACTGCCCACGTCGTGCCGCGCGTGCCGGGGGTGGTCGAGTCGGTGGCGGTCAACCTCGGGCAACCGGTGAAAAAGGGCCAGTTGCTGGCCGTGATCGCCAGTCAGCAGATCTCCGATCAGCGCAGTGAACAGGCCGCCGCGCAACGTCGCCTGGCGCTGGCGCGCACCACTTACGAGCGCGAGAAGAAGCTGTGGCAGGACAAGATCTCCGCCGAACAGGATTTCCTCCAAGCCAAGCAGGCGTTGGAAGAGGCGGAAATCGCCATGAACAACGCCCGGCAAAAAATCAGCGTGCTCAGCGGCAGCGTGGTCGCCACCGGCGGCAATCGCTACGAACTGCGCGCGCCGTTCGACGGTGTGGTGGTGGAAAAACACCTGACGCCGGGCGAGGTGGTCGATGAAACCACCGCCGCGTTCACCCTTTCGGACTTGTCCCGGGTGTGGGTGACCTTCGGCGTTTCACCCAAGGATCTGACCCAGGTGCAGGTGGGCAAACCGGTCACCGTCAGCGCGCCGGAATTGAAAGCCGAAGTGAGCGGCAGCGTGGCTTACGTTGGCAGCCTGCTCGGCGAACAAACCCGCACCGCGACCGTACGCGTGACCCTGGAGAACCCGCAGGGTTCTTGGCGTCCGGGGCTGTTTGTCACCGCACTGGTCGCCACCGAGAGCCGCCAGGCCAAAGTCGCCGTACCGGAAACCGCGATCCAGAGCGTCGAGGACAAACCCACGGTATTCGTGCGTACCGACGACGGCTTCAAGGCGCAGGCGGTGGAACTGGGCAACCGTGCCGCCGGCCACGTGGAAGTCACTCAAGGGCTGGAACCGGGCGTGCAAGTCGCCAGCGCCGGCAGCTTCGTCCTCAAGTCGGAGCTGGGCAAAGCCTCAGCCGAGCACAGCCATTAATTCTGGAAGGTCCCCATGTTCGAACGCCTGATCCAGTTTGCCATCGAGCAGCGCATCATCGTGCTGCTTGCCGTTCTGCTCATGGCCGGCCTCGGCATCGCCAGTTATCAGAAACTGCCGATCGACGCCGTGCCCGACATCACCAACGTCCAGGTGCAGATCAACACCGGCGCCGCCGGGTTCTCGCCGCTGGAAACCGAGCAGCGCATCACTTTCCCGATTGAAACCGCGATGGCCGGTTTGCCGGCGCTGGAGCAGACCCGCTCGCTGTCGCGCTCCGGGCTGTCGCAAGTGACGGTGATCTTCAAGGACGGCACCGACCTGTTCTTCGCTCGCCAACTGGTCAACGAGCGTCTGCAGATCGCCAAGGAGCAATTGCCCGAAGGCGCGGAAGCAGTGATGGGGCCGATCTCAACCGGCCTCGGTGAAATCTTTCTGTGGACGGTCGAGGCGCAGGAGGGCGCGTTGAAGGACGACGGCACTGCCTACACGCCGACCGATCTGCGGGTGATTCAGGACTGGATCATCAAACCGCAATTGCGCAACGTGCCGGGCGTCGCCGAGATCAACACCATTGGTGGTTTCGCCAAGGAATACCAGATCGCGCCGGACCCGAAACGCCTCGCCGCGTACAAGCTAACCCTCACCGATCTGATCACCGCGCTAGAGCGCAACAACGCCAACGTCGGCGCCGGGTACATCGAGCGCAGCGGCGAGCAGTTGCTGATCCGCGCGCCGGGGCAAGTGGCGAGCACCGAGGATATCGCCAACATCGTCATGGCCAATGTCGATGGCACGCCGATCCGGGTGAAGAACGTCGCCACCGTGGAAATCGGCCGTGAGTTGCGCAGCGGTGCAGCCACCGAAAACGGTCGCGAAGTGGTGCTGGGTACGGTGTTCATGTTGATCGGCGAGAACAGCCGCACCGTTTCGCAAGCGGTGGCCAGCAAGCTGGAACAGATCAATAAATCCCTGCCGCAAGGCGTGATCGCGGTGCCGGTGTACGACCGCACGCACCTGGTCGACAAAGCCATCGCCACGGTGAAAAAGAACCTGATCGAAGGCGCGATTCTGGTGATCGCGATTCTGTTCCTGTTCCTCGGCAACATCCGCGCCGCGCTGATTACGGCGATGGTGATTCCGCTGTCGATGCTGTTCACCTTCACTGGCATGTTCAGCAACAAAGTCAGCGCCAACCTGATGAGCCTCGGCGCGCTGGACTTCGGCATCATCGTCGACGGTGCGGTGGTGATCGTCGAAAACACCCTGCGCCGGTTGGCTCACGCACAGCAGCATCACGGCCGTTTGCTGACTCGTGCCGAGCGTTTCAAGGAAGTGTTCGCGGCGGCGAAAGAGGCGCGCCGACCGCTGATTTTCGGCCAGTTGATCATCATGGTGGTGTACCTGCCGATCTTCGCGTTGAGCGGCGTCGAAGGGAAAATGTTCCACCCGATGGCGTTCACCGTGGTCATCGCGTTGCTCGGTGCGATGCTGCTGTCGGTGACCTTTGTGCCGGCAGCGATTGCGCTGTTCGTCACCGGCAAGGTCAAGGAAGAAGAGGGCGTGGTGATGCGCGGTGCACGTCGGGTGTATGCGCCGGCGCTGGCCTGGGTCATGACCCATCGCACGGTGGCCGTGGGCGCGGCGTTGGGCGTGATCGTGCTCAGCGGCGTGCTCACCAGCCGCATGGGCAGCGAGTTTGTACCGGGCCTCAGTGAGGGGGATTTTGCCCTGCAAGCGCTGCGCGTGCCGGGCACCAGCCTGACGCAATCGGTGGACATGCAGCAGCGTTTGGAGACGCTGATCCTGGCCAAAGTGCCGGAGGTTGAACGGGTGTTCGCCCGCACCGGTACGGCGGAAATCGCTTCCGACCCGATGCCGCCGAACATCTCTGACAGCTACGTGATGCTCAAACCGAAGGATCAATGGCCAGACCCGAACAAGTCCCGCGAAACCCTGATGGCCGAGTTGCAACAAGCCGCCGCGACGTTGCCGGGCAGCAACTATGAACTGTCGCAGCCGATCCAGTTGCGCTTCAACGAACTGATCTCCGGTGTGCGCAGCGATGTCGCGGTGAAGGTGTTCGGCGATGACATGGACGTGCTCAACGCCACGGCAGCGAAGATCGCGGCGGCGATGCAAAAGGTCAACGGCGCCTCTGAAGTAAAGGTCGAGCAGACCACCGGGTTGCCGGTGCTGACCATCAACATCGACCGCGACAAGGCGGCGCGTTATGGCCTCAACGTTGGCGATGTGCAGGACACCATCGCTGTGGCAGTGGGCGGGCGTCAGGCCGGCACCTTGTACGAAGGCGATCGGCGCTTCGACATGGTGGTGCGGTTGTCCGATGCCATGCGCAAGGACATCGACGGCTTGTCGGCGTTGCTGATTCCGGTGCCGGCGCTGAGCGGTGCGGCGAATCAGATCGGTTTTATCGCGCTGAAGGACGTCGCCAGCCTTGATCTGGTGCTCGGGCCGAACCAGGTCAGCCGCGAAAACGGCAAGCGTCTGGTGATCGTCAGCGCAAACGTGCGCGGGCGGGATATCGGCTCGTTCGTCAGCGAGGCCGGTGCGCTGATCGAGCGCGAGGTGCAGGTGCCGGCCGGATACTGGACCAGTTGGGGCGGGCAGTTCGAGCAACTGCAGTCGGCGGCCAAGCGCTTGCAGATCGTGGTGCCGGTGGCGCTGCTGCTGGTGTTCGGCTTGCTGTTCATGATGTTCAACAATCTGAAGGACGGGTTGCTGGTGTTTACCGGGATTCCGTTTGCGTTGACCGGTGGGGTGATGGCGCTGTGGCTGCGGGATATTCCGTTGTCGATTTCGGCGGGCGTGGGGTTTATCGCGTTGTCCGGGGTGGCGGTGCTCAACGGTTTGGTGATGATCGCGTTCATTCGCAATTTGCGCGAGGAAGGGCGCTCACTGACGGAGGCAATCAACGTCGGCGCGCTGACGCGCTTGCGGCCGGTGTTGATGACCGCGCTGGTGGCGTCGCTGGGGTTTATTCCGATGGCGCTGGCAACCGGCACCGGCGCCGAGGTGCAGCGGCCACTGGCAACCGTGGTGATCGGCGGAATTCTGTCCTCGACGATCCTCACGCTTCTGATATTGCCCGCGCTGTACCAGATCGCCCATCGCCGGGATGAGGACACCGTACCGTCTGAATAGGTGATCCCTTGTGGGAGCGGGCTTGCTCGCGAAGAGGCCGTGTCAGTCGACATCAATGTTGGATGACACACCGCTTTCGCGAGCAAGCCCGCTCCCACATGGGTTCCGTGCACTGATCCGGCAGATAACGGATATGTAATTCCCCCGCCACCGTCACGAAAGGTGCGCCTTGTTACCTTGATCCCGTCAGTTACTTAAACGAGGAATCAACCATGAAATTCGCCCAACTCAGCACCTTCGCAGCCGCTCTGATGTTGTCGTCCCTGGCCATGGCCGAAGGCGGCGGTGACCGCACGTTCGACCGGATGATGACTGCCAATGATCGCGCCGTGGAGCTGTTCGTGGCCAAGGAACAGGCCCGCGACCCGGTCGTCGTCAACGAGAAGAAAGACGTCAGCACCAAAGACCTGTAAGCCCGGCGCACTGGAACAAGCCCGTTGTCGTGTGCCGATGCCGGGCTTTTTTACGGAGGAGTAAACATGCAGTTGATCAAATGGATGACCTTCGCCGGCGTCATGGCGATGTCGGTAAATGCACTGGGTGAAGGCGGCGGCGATCGCACTTTCGAACGTGCTTTCAGCGCCAACGCCAAAGCCATGGAGCAATACGCCGCCGAGCGCGGCAAAGCGGCGCCGGTGGTCAAGGAATACGAATACGGCATGAAGCTCGACGTGGTGAAAATCGTCAGCGTGGTGAAGCCGCAGCCGGCTTGCTCGGTGGTGCCGACGGCCATGACTTACGAAGACTCGCAAAGGCAGCTCAATACGCTCAAGTACAGCGTGGCAGGCGTGTGCCGCAACAGTGGTGGCTAACCAACACCTAATCCCTGTAGGAGCTGCCGAAGGCTGCGTTCTGTTGATCTTGGTCTTCAAAGTCAAAAGATCGCAGCCTTCGGCAGCTCCTACACGGGGCACATTTTCAGTATCACGATCTGTATTTAGATTCGGAATGTTTAAAGGTTGTGTGGGAAAAGCTGAACCTTCCCACAATGTTTTCAGGTTGTCCCTCGGACGTCCGCTCTCTAGCCTGTGTGGGTCGCTGCCAAATCAGCGATCGGGATTGGAACCCCGGGACCCAAGAAGCGCAAAAGAGGCTTTCATGACGTATGCTTGCGCACCTTCATGGTGTGCACTCTGTTATGGCGGCTGTGCGCGGGAGACTTCGAGTCTGCCGGGTTTTCTCTGGTCCCCGGGTTCCAACCTGCGTACAGCTGCCACCCATCGCGTGGAACCGAATGGGCCAGCTCCACCGCAAGACTGGAGATACACCATGAAAAAGCCAACACCCAATCCGCCCGAAGCGAACGCTGCTGCAGACCCCGATCCAACATCCCCCTACGCCGCCATCGACACCCACAAACTCCACGAAGCCGCCGAGCGCGCCCTCGACTACTACCTCAAGCCCGCAGCGCCCATCATGGCCACGCCTTACACCGCCAACGCGCTGTTTCTGGTCAATCCCAACGCCGACACCGAATCCCTGCTGGCCAACGCCTGCGAATCCCTGGCCTCGGCCACGGTGATGCTCGGCGACTTCGCCGCGTTGCTGGAGGGCACGCATCGCAAGACGCTGCTCGGCATCGCGCAGGTGGTCATGCTCGGTGAACTGGCGGTGAACAAAGCGCTGGATAACGTGGAAGTCGCGACGTAGGCGAAGGTCCTTTGACGAGGATCCTTTTCTCGCCAGACCTGAATAAAATGACCGTGTATCTGAAAGCTATACGCGTATATGCATTAGCTACACGGTCGGTATAGAATCGACTCCGAAGTCGCTCTCATGGCTTCGCACCTCAAACGTTAGATCTCACGTTAAGAGCATGGCCTAAACCTCTCCGGGCCACTCAAGGAGTCAGAAAATGAAAAATAAACAAAAGCTGATGTGCTAACGCCATAAGGAGGCTCCAGCTCCAACATCACCTACCCAGATGGGAAACAGAACAATGTCCACAACTGAAAGCGTTGAAAAATCCAAACCCGTTCCAATCAACATGAGAGCGGACGAAAAGAAACGTAATCTGATCGATTTGGCAGCCGCCATGTCTGGTCGTGATCGCACAAGTTTTATCCTGGAAGCTGCCTGCCAAAAAGCTGAAGAGGTGATTCTGGATAAACGACTGTTCCTTCTCGACGACAGCGCATTTGACGCATTCGAACAGGCTATTGAAGCCAATCCGGCTCGAGGTAACGAATGCCTGCACCAACTGCTCGCTCGTCCAAAACGTTGGAGTTGACCGCGCCCGAGAAGCTCAACGACCAACACGAACTTGATGCCTTCGATTCTGGTGAGGTGACCATTGACCAATACCTGCAGAGGAAGGCGCGAAAAGCCCAATCCACCAAGCAGGCTGTTGTGTACGTCAGTTGCCTCAAAGGTACGTCGAATGTGATGGCCTACTACACGCTATCCAGCGGATCAGTCGCCCGCGCCAGCGTCATGCCGAAAAGCCGTCAACGCAACTCGCCCAGTGTCCATCCGGTAACTCTATTGGGACGTATGGGCGTAACACGGGAAGCTCAGGGCCAGGGCTTCGCCATCGATTTACTGCAAGATGCGATTGAAAGAGCTCTCAACGCGTCTCAGTCGATCGGATCCAGCGCGATAATTGTTCATCCCTTGAATGATCGGCTGTCGAGCTTTTATATCAAGTACGCGGGATTTATTCCGTGCCCCGACATTTCCCCTATAACACTGATGCTGCCTTTACGCTAAAAGCTTGGATTAATCAGCTATCCGCCAGGTTGTCTCGATAGCGGGTTGATTATGTCGCAACCGCAGAGCAAAAAAGGCGCCCCGAAGGACGCCAAAAAATTCACCTCTGACCAAAGGAGCAAGGAGCTTCTAAAGGTGAATGGTATTGCTCGGGGAAACTCAGAGAATCGCCAGCGGGTATTCGACGATCACCCGCACTTCATCCAGGTCCGATTCGAACGCCGTGGCACGGGTGGTGGCCTGGCGCAAACGCAGTGACAGGTCTTTCATCGAACCGCTCTGCACCACGTATTTGACTTCGATGTCGCGCTCCCAGCGCTTCTGGTCGGTAAGCGGATTGCCTTCGGCATCGCGGCGCATGTACACGGCGTTGGCGTTGGAATAGTCGGCGTCGGTGCCACGTGCGTAACGGGTCATGAACGACAGACCGGGTACGCCGTAGGTGCTCATGTCGAGGTCATAACGCACCATCCACGAACGCTCCTTCGGCGAGTTGAAGTCGCTGTACTGGATCGAGTTGTCGAGGAAGATCGAGTCGGACTGGCGCAGGTAATCGAAGTCGTCGTTGCCGTTGTTGCGCTGGTGGGAGAGGGCGACGGAGTGCGCGCCGAGTTTCACGCCGACGCGGCCGCTCCAGATGTTGTTGTCGAATTCGCCGAGCAGTTGTTTGCCTTCGTCGACTGCCTTGTAATAGTTCAAGCCGCCGAACAGCGACAGGTCATCCGACAGTGGGTAGGTCCATGCGGTGCCGGCGTAATACTGGTTCCAGGCATCCTTGAGGCGACTGGAATACAGGCTGAGACTAAGGTTCTTGTTCAGCACATAATCACCACCGCCATAAGCGATCCACGGCGAGTTGACCGGGCCTGCGTAGAACGTGGCGAAATTTTCGCGCATGTCGCTGGACACCGGTTGGCTCATCGCATGCAAACGACCGCCCTGCACCGACAGACCTTCAATGCTGGTGTTGCTCGCCGTCACCCCGCGAAAGCTTTCCGGCAGCAAGCGCGAGTCACCCGCCGCGACCACCGGATTGGCCGGGAACACATCGCCAACCTTGACCACCGTATCGAACGCCCGAATTTTCGCAGCGCCACCGACCTTGGTGTATTCGTCCCGTGCTTCGCCGTCGCTGTTGACCGGCAACACATCGAACGAACTGCGCCCGCCGTCGCGCCCGTCTCCGGTATCGAGCTTCAGACCGATCATCGCAAACGCATCGACTCCAACCCCGACGGTGCCTTGGGTGAAACCGGATTCGAACTTGCTGATCACGGCATGCGCCCAGGCTTCGGAGTAACCGTTGCCGGTGGGGCTGGACTGGCCGTTGCGATGATCACGATTGAAGTAGAAGTTGCGATTGAGCACCGTCAGGCTGCTGCCCTCGACAAAGCCCTCAGGCTTGTCTTCTGCAAACACCATGGACGGCCCGGTGCCGACCACCACCGCTAAAGCGGCCATCGACATTTTTGTATTGTTAACCATCAAACACTCCTTGGGTTCGGCAGAACGGGAACGTGCGTCGGCGTGGTTTTATTGTTCGGCGGGGCAGGGCCCGCCGGCATTGGTCGCCGGGTAACATCGTTGCAAGCTGCGGATAACGCCAAGGTGATGGGGGAATTACAATTTCGTCATGTGGCTGGAATCAAAACCCCGTGTCAGGTCAGGGCTGCGAGTTGTTCGATTGTCTGTGGAAAACGCTCGACCAGACGGATCAGGGTTGTGGCCTGAGCATTGGGCGTAGCTCGTCCTTGCTCCCAGTTCTCGAGCGTTCGCGTATTGGTGCGTAGATACATCGCGAATACTGACCGGGAGAGATTAAGTTGCTGACGGATGGCTACCACTTCCTCAGCAGTGATCGGCATCAGTTTTGGCAGCTGAACCTTGTGGGTACGCAAGGTGATTTTGCCTTGGCGTTCATCGGCCAGTGCTTCCAGTCCATCCATCAGTTCGGAAAAAATGTCACGTTTCATAGTGGCTTCTCGCGTTGAGTTCTCTATCCAGTGTTTTTCTGAAAAGCTTTTTCTGGGCAGGCGTCAAATCGTCCTGCTCGTTTTTGTTGAAGACGGTAAAGAGCCAGAACTGATCGAAGCCTGACCACCAGTAATAAATCACTCGTAATCCGCTGCGCTTGCCTTTCCCTCTTCGTTGGTCGCTGAAGCGAATTTTACGAAGCCCGCCTGTGTCCTCGATGAGATCGCCCGCCTCCGGATTTTTCAGCAACTCCAGTTGAAAGCTGCGAAACAGATCGTCATCCAGATAGTCGTCTCGGTGCTTCTGAAACACAGGCAATTCGATAAATAGAGCATCCATGTTCTGTACGTTACCTACGTATAGTGTTGTCTCGATAATCGAATCGGTCAAGGCCTCCTGGCCTTGCTTTTCGTCCCTTTTTCAACGGTAGACGCCGGTCGTAAAAACACCTGTAGGACGAATCGACGAGTGTGGTGAGAACGTTCGATTGAGTAGAGAGGAGGCTTAGCAATTGACGTGTCGGAACAATCCGCAGCACTATCGCCCCATGACTGTCCAACTTCGAATGAACATGATGTGCTTCTCCATGACCGCTTCCGGCGGGCCATGAGGTCATACGTGTTTGTCATTTGACGTGTTACCCAAAGCCCCGCCAGCAATGGACGGGGCTTTTTCATGCCCCGTCCGCACATACCTCATGGAGAGAGAAATGTTCGACATCAGAAGAGCTACCCCGGACGATGCCCAGATTGCCTTCGATATCCGGCGACTAGCGATTCGGCATCAGTGCATCGGTGCCTATAGCGAGCAGCAAATGCTCGATTGGACCAAAGGAGCGGCCGAAGACGGCTACGACACGCTGATGGAGAGACATTTCTATCTGGGCTGCATCGAGGGTGAAGCCGTAGCGACCGGCATGCTCGATCTGGATTACCGTGAAATCGGCGCGATCTTCATTCGCCCGGATTTCATGCAGCGTGGGCTGGGCAAGCGTGTTCTGTACTTTCTCGAAGATTTGGCGCGGGATCTCGGGCTGACCGAGGTGTGTCTGGACGCGACGTTGAACGCTGCCGATTTTTACCGGCGCTGCGGTTACGTCGGGGAGGAGAGCGCGGTTTATCAATCACCTTCGGGTCTGCAACTGGCGTGCGTGCCGATGGTGAAGAGGTTGTAAAGATCAAAAGATCGCACTAAAACAAAAACGGCACCCGAAGGTGCCGTTTCCGTTCCAGCCAGCCGAATATCAGCCCGCCAGACCCGCCTGCTGAACCAGAGTCAGCAATGGCTGCGGGTACACACCGAGGAAGAACGCGACCAGGGCGATGGCCAGCAGCATTACGCCGCCTGCCTTCTGTTCCCAGTGCAGCTGGGCGTCGTGGCGGCGCAGGTTCGGTTCGATCAGGTACAGGGTGACCATCACACGCAGGTAGTAGAACACGCCGATGGCGCTGCCCAGTACCAGCGAACCGACCAGCCACCATTGATGCGACTCGACACCGGTGGCGATGATGTAGAACTTGCCGATGAAGCCGGCAGTCAGCGGGATACCGGCCAGCGACAGCATCATCACGGTCAGTACCGCGGTCAGGTACGGACGGCGCCAGAACAGGCCGCGGTACTCGTACAGCGCGTCGGCGTCACGGCCGTTGTACGGCGAGGACATCAGGGTGATCACGCCGAACGCGCCGAGGCTGGTGATCACATAAGTCACCAGATACACGCCGATGGCTTCCACCGCCAGACCCTTGCTCGCCACCAGGGCGATCAGCAGGTAGCCGAAATGCGCGATGGACGAGTAACCGAGCAGACGCTTGAGGTTGCTCTGGGTCAGGGCCAGCAGGTTACCGAACAGGATCGAGGCGACGGCGATCACGCTCAGTACGTCGCTCAGCACGCCACTGCTCGCGGCAGGGGAGATCTGGAACAGACGCACCATCACCGCGAACACGGCAACCTTCGACGCCGTGGCGAGGAACGCGGCGACCGGTGCCGGAGCACCTTCGTACACGTCCGGGGTCCACAGGTGGAACGGTACCAACGACAGCTTGAATGCCAGACCGATCAGCATCATGCCCAGACCCAACTGAGCCAGCGAGCTCGGCAGGTTGGTGGTGGCCAGCGCCTGACCGATACCGACGAAGCTCAGGGTGCCGGCGTCAGCGTAGAGCAGGGCCATACCGAACAACAGGAACGCGGAACCGGCGGCCGACAGCACCATGTACTTGATGCTGGCTTCCAGCGAACGCTTGTTGAAGAAGGCGTAAGCCACCAGACCGTAGACCGGCACCGACAGCAGTTCCAGACCGATGAACAAACCGGCCAGGTGCTGCGCGCTGACCAGAACCAGACCCCCGGCGGCGGCCATCAGGATCAGCAGGTACAGTTCTTCACGGTTGCCCGGGTAACCCGAACCGCCATCGCCGAGGTAGGCGTGGGCGAGGGTTACACAGGCGAGGGTGGCGACCAGGATCAGCGCCATGTACAGGCAGGCGAAGGTGTCGACTTGCAGCAACGGGGTCACGGCCAGAGGCGCGACTTTCAGGGCTGGCAGGATCGACAGCAGGGCCAGGTTCAGACCGGCGACCGAGATCAGGAAGGTCTGCGAGTGGTTGCGGCGCCAGGCGATTGCCAGCATCACCACGATAATGGTGAGGCTGGTGATCAACAGTGGCGCTAGCGCAATAAAGTGTTGAATCGTGAATTCCATAGCGCTCTTACCGGGCCGAAGCGAGTTGAGTGAAGGCGGTGCCGAGCCACTGCTGCACGCCATGCATCGTGGCGGCGGAAGTGTCGAGGAACGGTTGCGGGTAGACGCCGAGGTAAATCAGCAGCGCCGCAAGGCCCAGCACCATGGTCAGTTCGCGACCGTCCATGCCGTGCAGGATCGAATCCGATTTCGACGGACCGAAGTAGGCACGGTGGATCATGATCAGCGAGTAGACCGAACCGAACACCAGACCGGAGGTGGCAATCGCGGTGATCCATGGCGCACTGGCGAACGTACCGATTAGGATCAGGAACTCGCCGACGAAGTTACCGGTACCCGGCAGACCCAGCGAAGCGGCGGCGAAGAACAGGCTGATCGCCGGCAGGTAAGCGATACGCGACCACAGACCGCCCATCTCACGCATGTCACGGGTGTGCAGACGCTCGTACAGCTGACCGCTGAGGATAAACAGGGCCGCGGCCGACAGACCGTGCGCCAGCATCTGGATCACTGCACCTTGCAGCGCCAGTTGGCTGCCGGAGTAGATGCCGATCAGCACGAAGCCCATGTGGGAAACGGACGAGAAGGCGATCAGACGCTTGATGTCGGTTTGCGCGAACGCGAGGAACGCGCCGTAGAAGATCCCGATCAGACCGAGGGTCATGGCGATCGGCGCGAACTCGGCCGAAGCATTCGGGAACAGCGGCAGGGCGAAACGCAGCAGACCGTAGGCCGCGGTTTTCAGCAGGATACCGGCGAGGTCGACGGAACCGGCAGTCGGCGCCTGGGCGTGCGCATCAGGCAGCCACGAGTGGAACGGTACGACTGGCAGCTTGACCGCGAAGGCGATGAAGAAGCCGAGCATCAGGATGTACTCGGTGGTCATCGACATCTTGGTCTTCAACAGGTCGGCGTAGTTGAAGGTAATCACGCCAGTGTTGTTGAAGTTGACCAGCACCAGACCGAGGATCGCCACCAGCATGATCAGGCCGGAAGCCTGAGTGAAGATGAAGAACTTGGTCGCCGCGTAGATCCGGGTTTTCTTGCCGTCCGAAGAACTGTGACCCCAGAGCGCGATGAGGAAGTACATCGGCACCAGCATCATTTCCCAGAAGAAGAAGAACATGAACAGGTCGAGGGCGAGGAACACGCCGACAACGCCGCCCAGGATCCACATCAGGTTCAGGTGGAAGAAGCCAACGTGACGTTGAATCTCTTTCCACGAGCAGAGTACCGAGAGGATACCCAGCAGGCCGGTCAGCAGGATCATCAACAGCGACAGGCCGTCGAGGGCCAGGTGCACGTTGATGCCGAAGCGCTGGATCCAGACGTGCTTGAACTCAAGCGCCCAGGTCGGATCGGCGCCAGGCGCCGGAGCAAATGAATAGTCACCGTGGGCCCACAGCCAGAGGCCGAGGGCGAGTTCCAGGGTCATGGTCAACAGCGCAATCCAGCGGGGGAGGGTAGCGCCGAAGCGCTCACCCATCCAGCACAGCAGGCCGCCGATGAAGGGGATCAGGATTAGCCAAGGCAGAATCATGACGGGCTCGTTTCCTTTCGCAAATTCGCAAGGTTCATATCAGACCGCTACCAGCACGATGGCGCCGATTACCAGCACGGCACCAGCAGCCATCGAGGCGGCATACCAACGCAGTTGACCGGTCTCGGTGCGGCTCAGGGCGGTGTGACCGCCTTTGGCCATACGCGGGATCAGACCGATGGTCTGGTCGAGCGGGTCTCTGCGCAGTACATGGCTGATCGCAAGGTACGGCTTGACGAACAGTTTGTCGTAGATCCAGTCGAAGCCCCAGGCAGCGAACCACCAGGCCGAAAGGAAACGCCCGATGCCGCTGTTGGCGATCGCCGTCACGAAGCGACGCTTGCCGAGGAACAGCAGGGCCGCCAGCAGGATACCGGCCAGGGCGATGGCGCCCGAGGCGATTTCCAGACTGTGCTTGGCTTCGCCACCGGCATGGCCAACGCTTTCCGGCAGTACGCCGTGCAGCGGTGGGACGATCATGGCGCCGACGAAAGTCGACAGCACGATCAGCACCGACAGTGGCAGCCAGTGCGAGATGCCGTGACCGGCGTGGGCTTCAGTCTTGGCTTCACCGTGGAACGTGATGAAGATCAGGCGGAAGGTGTACAGCGAAGTCATGAACGCGCCGACCAGACCTGCGTAAAGCAGACCGTGGTTGCCGCTGGCGAACGCTTCCCAAAGGATTTCGTCCTTGGAGTAGAAGCCTGCGGTGACCAGTGGCAGGGCGGCCAGTGCAGCACCACCGACGATGAAGCTGGCGTAGGCCAGTGGCAGTTTTTTCCACAGACCGCCCATCTTGAAGATGTTCTGCTCGTGGTGGCAGGCAACGATCACCGCACCGGAAGCAAGGAACAGCAGGGCCTTGAAGAAGGCGTGGGTCATCAGGTGGAAAATCGCGCCATCCCAGGCACCCACGCCCAGCGCCAGGAACATGTAGCCGATCTGGCTCATGGTCGAGTAGGCGAGGATACGTTTGATGTCGGTTTGTACCAGTGCGGCGAAACCTGCGAGAACCAGCGTCACACCGCCAACGATGCCGACCAGGTGCAGGATTTCCGGCGCCAGGGTGAACAGACCGTGGGTACGGGCGATCAGGTAGACACCGGCAGTTACCATGGTTGCAGCGTGGATCAGTGCCGACACCGGGGTCGGGCCCGCCATCGCGTCCGCGAGCCAGGTTTGCAGTGGCAGTTGCGCCGATTTACCGACCGCACCACCCAGCAGCATCAGGGTCGCCAGGGTGATCCAGAAGTCGCCGACCTGGAATTTCTGCGGTGCCAGCACCAGCAGTTCCTGGATGTTCAGCGTGCCCACTTGCTGGAACAGGATGAACAGGCCGATGGCCATGAACACGTCGCCGATCCGGGTCACGATGAAGGCCTTGAGTGCGGCGTTACCGTTGTTGCGGTTGCTGTAGTAGAAACCGATCAACAGGTACGAGCACAGGCCCACGCCTTCCCAGCCGAAGTACAGGAATAACAGGTTATCGCCGAGTACCAGGAACAGCATGCTGGCGATAAACAGGTTGGTGTACGAGAAGAAGCGCGAGTAACCCGCTTCGCCGCGCATGTACCAGGACGCGAACAGGTGGATCAAGAAGCCTACGCCCACCACCACGCCGAGCATGGTGATCGACAGGCCATCGATGTAGAGGGCGAAGTCAGGCTTGAAGCCTTCGACCGCCATCCACTTCCACAGCACCAGGGTGTAGTGACCGCCTTCGGGCGGCGCGACGTTGAATTGCCAGATGACGTAGGCGGCGACAATCGCCGACAGGCCGATGGAACCCACGCCGATCAGCGCCGAGAGGTTTTCCGACCAGCGTCCACGGGAGAACGACAGCAGCAGGAAACCGATCAGAGGGAATACAAAAGTCAGAAAGATTAGGTTCATCCGCGCATCTCACTGGCAGCGTCGATATCGAGCGTGTGGAAGCGGCGATACAGTTGCAGCAGGATCGCCAGGCCAATACTGGCCTCGGCGGCTGCCAGGCTGATCACCAGGATGAACATGATCTGTCCATCCGGTTGCGCCCAGCGGGCGCCCGCAACGATGAAGGCCAGGGCAGAGGCGTTCATCATCACTTCCAGACTCATCAACACGAACAAAATGTTGCGGCGGACCATCAGGCCGACCAGACCAAGGCAGAACAGGATGCCGGCAACGGCCAATCCATGTTCGAGAGGGATAGCAGGCATGTCTTACTCCTTCGCCTCGTTACGGCCCAAATGGAACGCCGTGACGGCTGCAGCGAGCAGCAGCATCGAGGCGAGTTCGACCACCAGCAGATACGGACCGAACAGGCTGACGCCCACGGCTTTTGCATCGACGGTGGTGTGGCCGATGGCCTGACCGCTCTGGTGAGCGAACAGCACATACAGCAGTTCGGCCAGCAGCAGGGCGGCGAGAATCACCGGCCCTGCCCAGATGCCGGGCTTGAGCCAGGTGCGTTCCTGCTGAACCGAGGCCGGGCCCAGGTTCAGCATCATCACCACGAACACGAACAGCACCATGATGGCGCCAGCGTAGGCGATCACTTCCAGCACGCCGGCGAACGGTGCGCCGAGGGCGAAGAAGGTCATGGCCACGGCGATCAACGAGATGATCAGGTAGAGCAGGGCGTGCACAGGGTTGGTGTTGGTGACCACACGAAGCGTGGACACAACCGCGATACCCGATGCGAAATAGAAAGCGAATTCCATCGTTCTTCCTTAAGGCAGCAAGCTCTTCACGTTGATCGGTTCGGCTTCGTTCTGCGCAGAGCCTTTCGGCTTGCCAGCGATTGCCATACCTGCAACACGATAGAAGTTGTAATCAGGGTTTTTGCCGGGGCCGGAGATCAAAAGATCTTCTTTCTCGTACACCAGGTCCTGACGTTTGAACTCGGCCATCTCGAAATCCGGAGTTAGCTGGATTGCGGTGGTCGGACAGGCTTCCTCGCAGAGACCGCAGAAAATGCAGCGCGAGAAGTTGATACGGAAGAAGTCCGGGTACCAGCGACCGTCTTCGGTTTCAGCTTTCTGCAGCGAGATGCAACCTACCGGGCAAGCCACGGCGCACAGGTTGCAGGCTACGCAACGCTCTTCGCCATCGGGGTCACGGGTCAGGACGATGCGACCACGGTAGCGTGGTGGCAGGTAGACCGGCTCTTCCGGGTATTGCAGGGTGTCGCGCTTGCGGAAGCCATGGCCGAAGACCATGACCAGGCTGCGCAACTGGGTACCGGTACCCTTAACGATGTCGCCAATATATTTGAACATGGGTCAAATCCTCACTGAACCGCAACCGCAGGTGTGTTCCACAACACAACCGCAGCGGTTATCAGCAAATTGATCAGGGTCAGTGGCAGGCAGAATTTCCAGCTGAAATCCATCACCTGGTCATAACGCGGACGCGGGATGGAAGCGCGCAGCAGGATGAACAGCATGATGAAGAACGCGGTCTTCAGTGCGAACCAGACGAAGGACAGTTGCGGCAGGATGCCGAACGGACCGTGCCAGCCACCGAAGAACAGGGTGACCAGCAGCGCCGAGATCAGGATGATGCCGATGTATTCACCGACGAAGAACATGCCCCATTTCATACCGGCGTATTCAATGTGGTAACCGTCTGCCAGTTCCTGTTCCGCTTCCGGCTGGTCGAACGGGTGACGGTGAGTCACGGCGACGCCAGCGATGAAGAAGGTACAGAAGCCGAAGAACTGCGGAATGATGAACCACAGGTTCTGCGCCTGGTACTCGACGATGTCGCGCATGTTGAACGAGCCGACCTGCACCACGATGCCCATCAGGGCCAGGCCCATGAACACTTCGTAGGACACGGTCTGCGCCGAGGCACGCAAGCTGCCGAGCAGGGCGAACTTGTTGTTACTCGACCAGCCGGCGAACAGCACCGCGTAGACCGACAGACCAGCCATGGCGAAGAAGAACAGCAGGCCGATGTTCAGATCCGCGACGCCCCAGGTCGGGGTGATCGGGATGATCGCAAACGCGATCAGCAGGGCGGACATGGCGACCACCGGTGCCAGGGTGAAGATCACCTTGTCGGCAAACGGCGGGGTCCAGTCTTCCTTGAAGAACATCTTCAGCATGTCGGCGGCGATCTGGAACATGCCGAACGGGCCAACGCGGTTCGGACCGTAACGGTCCTGCCACCAGCCCAGCAGGCGACGTTCGACAAAGCTGAGCAACGCGCCCGCGACCACAACGGCCAGCAGAATCACGATGGCTTTGATGACCGTCAGGATCACATCGATCACTTCAGGGGTGAACCAGGTCATTGCGCTGCCTCCTGCAGACCGTCGACGGACAGGCCGGCGAATGCCGGTGGAATGCCGGCGATGCCCGCAGGCAAGGCCACCAGACCAGCGCCCAGTTCTTCATTGATGCGCAGCGGCAGACGCAGGGTCTGGCCGGCCACATTCAGGCTCAGCAGAGCACCATCGTTGACGCCCAGGCGATCCGCTTCGGATTTGGCCAGCGCCACGTACGGAGCCGGGATGCGTTCCTGTACCGGTGCGGCTTTCGACGAGTTTTCGTCGCTGCCGAACAGGTGGTAGAACGGCACGGCCTGCCAGGTGCCCGGCGCCGGGTTGAATGCGCGCGGAGCGGCAGCGAACCAGTTCAGCGAATCACCGGTGCTTTCGATCAGGCGGGTGCCCGGGTCGCCAGCACGCAGGTGACCGCCGACTTCGTCCTGGAACTTGTTCCAGGCTTGCGGCGAGTTCCAGCCCGGCGACCAGGCGAACGGCACCTGCTGACGCGGTTCGGCCGAGCCCGAGTAACCTTCCATGGAGAAGGCGAACGCGGTGTCTTTGTCTTGCGGGGTGCGCGGTTCGTGAACGCTGATGTCGGCGCGCATCGCGGTGCGACCGGAATAACGCAGCGGTTCACGTGCCAGTTTCAGACCCTTGATGCGGAACGCGGCAGACGGCGCGGCGTCGACGATACGCGCCAGTTGCTCGGTGCTCGACGCCACGGCAGCGGTGACGTGGTCGAGTTGCGTCCAGTCGATCGGCTGGTTCAGCAGGGTCGAGCGCAGGGCGTGCAGCCAGCGCCAGCCTTCGTGAACCAGGATGCTCGCATCCATGTATTGCGGATCGAAAACCTGGAAGAAGCGCTGGGCGCGACCTTCCTGGCTGACCAGCGTACCGTCGCCTTCAGCGAAGCTCGCCGCTGGCAGCACCAGTTGCGCGCGGTCGGTGGTGGCGGTTTTCTGGTGGTCGGCAACGATCACTACTTTCGCAGCGCTCAGTGCGGCATCGACCTTGGCTTTCGAGGTGCGGGTGTACAGATCGTTTTCCAGCACGACGATGGCGTCGGCCTTGCCGTCGATCACGGCTTGCAGCGCCGCGTCGACCGATTCGCCACCGAGCATGGCCAGGCCAAGGCTGTTGGCTTCCGGCACGATCAGGCTGATCGAACCGTTCTTCTCGCGCAGCTTCAGGGCCTTGGCGATGTTCGCCGCCGCTTCAATCAAGGCTTTGGAACCCAGCGAAGTACCGGCGATGATCAGCGGACGTTTGGCCGCGAGCAGGGCGTCGGCAATGCGCTTGGCCAGTTCCAGTGCTTCAGCATCCAGACCTTCAACGGCCGGTGCGCTGGCATCCAGCGCGTGAGCCACGGCGAAACCGATGCGCGCCAGATCATCCGGAGCGGCGTGAACGCACTCTTCCGCGATGTCGTCGAGCTTGGTTTCCGCCAGGCTGGCGATGAACAGCGGGTTCAGTTCGTGCTGACCGATGTTCTTCACCGCGGCGTCGAGCCATGGCTGAACGCGCATGGCTTCGGCCATGTCTTCAGCTTTGCCCTTGACCGACTGACGCAGGGACAACGCCATACGGGCGGCGGTCTGGGTCAGGTCTTCACCGAGGACGAACACAGCGTCGTGGTCTTCGATGTCGCGCATGTTCGGCACAGGCAACGGGCTGTCTTTGAGCACTTGCAGGACCAGACGGATGCGCTCCAGTTCGGAGGCTTCTATACCGGAGTAGAAGTGCTCGGCGCCCACCAGCTCACGCAGCGCGTAGTTGCTTTCGAGGCTGGCACGCGGCGAACCGATACCGACGATGTTGCGACCGCGCAGCAGGTCAGCGGCTTTATCCAGCGCGGCATCCAGACCGAGCTTGGTGCCGTCGGCCAGCAGCGGCTGACGTGGACGGTCGGTGCGGTTGACGTAGCCATAACCGAAACGGCCACGGTCGCACAGGAAGTACTGGTTCACCGAACCGTTGAAACGGTTTTCGATGCGACGCAGTTCGCCGTAACGCTCGCCCGGGGAAATGTTGCAACCGCTGGAGCAGCCATGGCAGATGCTCGGCGAGAACTGCATGTCCCACTTGCGGTTGTAGCGCTCGGAGTGAGTCTTGTCGGTGAACACACCGGTCGGGCAGACCTCGGTGAGGTTGCCGGAGAACTCGCTTTCGAGGGTGCCGTCTTCAACGCGACCGAAGTACACGTTGTCGTGGGCGCCGAATACACCGAGGTCGGTGCCGCCGGCGTAGTCCTTGTAGAAACGCACGCAGCGATAGCAGGCGATGCAGCGGTTCATTTCGTGGGAAATGAACGGGCCCAGTTGCTGGTTCTGGTGGGTGCGTTTGGTGAAGCGATAACGGCGCTCGTTGTGGCCGGTCATCACCGTCATGTCTTGCAGGTGGCAGTGACCGCCTTCTTCGCACACGGGGCAGTCGTGCGGGTGGTTGGTCATCAGCCATTCGACAACACTGGCGCGGAACGCCTTGGATTCTTCATCGTCGATGGAGATCCAGGTGTTGTCGGTGGCAGGGGTCATGCAGGACATGACGATGCGACCACGGGTGTCGTTCTCGTCGGTGTACTGCTTGACCGCGCACTGGCGGCAGGCCCCGACGCTACCAAGCGCGGGGTGCCAGCAGAAATAAGGGATGTCGAGGCCCAGCGACAGACATGCCTGTAACAGGTTGTCTGCCCCGTCGACTTCGAGCGCTTTGCCGTCTACGTGGATAGTGGCCATGGTTCAAAGGTCTTCGTTGGCCCGGTGTCAGCGGGCGTGGCTAATGGAATCTTGTTATCCGTCCGAATCCAGTCAGCCCCGAAAGGCGTCATCGGACGAAAGGCGAAGGGCACGGACCCTTCGCCTTTTTAAGCGTTTACGCGCCGACTACGATCGGCCTTGCCAGAGGCGGGACGGCGGCGCTTGCGGGCGCGATACCGGCTTCGAACTCTGGACGGAAGTATTTGATGGCACTGCCCAACGGCTCCACGGCACCCGGTGCGTGAGCACAGAAGGTCTTGCCTGGGCCGAGGAAGCCGACCAGACCCAGCAGGGTCTCGATGTCGCCTGGCTGACCGCGGCCCTCTTCGATGGCCATCAAAAGCTTGACGCTCCATGGCAAGCCATCACGGCACGGGGTGCAGAAGCCGCAGGACTCGCGGGCGAAGAACTGCTCCATGTTGCGCAGCAAGGAGACCATGTTGACGCTGTCGTCCACCGCCATCGCCAGGCCGGTACCCATCCGGGTGCCCACTTTGGCGATGCCGCCGGCGTACATTTGTGCGTCGAGGTGTTCCGGCAACAGGAAACCGGTACCGGCGCCACCTGGCTGCCAGGCCTTGAGCTTGTAACCGTCGCGCATGCCGCCGGCGTAGTCTTCGAACAGCTCGCGACCGGTGACGCCGAATGGCAGTTCCCACAGGCCCGGATTCTTGACCTTGCCGGAGAAGCCCATGAGCTTGGTGCCCATGTCTTCGCTGCCTTCGCGGGCCAACGATTTGTACCAGTCAACGCCGTCGGCAATGATCGCCGGCACGTTGCACAGGGTTTCCACGTTGTTCACGCAGGTCGGCTTGCCCCACACGCCGACGGCGGCAGGGAAGGGCGGCTTGGAGCGCGGGTTGGCGCGGCGGCCTTCGAGGGAGTTGATCAGTGCGGTTTCTTCACCGCAGATGTAACGTCCGGCGCCGGTGTGGACGAACAGTTCGAAATCGAAACCGCTGCCCAGAATGTTCTTGCCCAGCAGGCCCGCAGCCTTGGCTTCTTCCACGGCACGATTCAAGTGCTTGGCGGCGGTGGTGTACTCGCCACGCAGGAAGATGTAGCCACGGTAGGTTTTCAGTGCGCGGGCACTGATCAGCATGCCTTCGATCAGCAGATGGGGCAGTTGCTCCATCAGCATGCGGTCTTTCCAGGTGTTCGGCTCCATTTCATCCGCGTTGCACAGCAGGTAGCGGATGTTGATGTATTCGTCCTTGGGCATCAGGCCCCACTTCACACCAGTGGGGAAGCCTGCACCGCCGCGACCTTTGAGGCCGGCGTCTTTCACGGTCTGGACGATGTCGTCCTGAGCCATGTCGGCGAAGGCTTTGCGCGCGGCGGCGTAACCGTTCTTGGCCTGGTATTCGTCGAGCCACACGGCTTCGCCGTCGTCACGCAGACGCCAGGTCAGCGGGTGAGTCTCGGCCGAACGCTTGATGCGGTTGGCGGGACCGAAAGATGTCAGGGTCATACGTAGCCCTCGAGCAGTTTGGCCACGCCGGCAGGCTGCACGTCGCCAAAGGTGTCGTCGTCGATCATCAGCGCCGGTGCCTTGTCGCAGTTGCCGAGGCAGCAGACAGGCAGCAGGGTGAAACGACCGTCGGCGGTGGTCTGACCCAGGCCGATGCCCAGATTGTTCTGGATTTCGCTGACCACCGACTCGTGGCCGCCGATGTAGCAGACCATGCTGTCGCAGACGCGGATGATGTGGCGGCCGACCGGCTGACGGAAGATCTGGCTGTAGAACGTCGCCACACCTTCAACGTCGCTGGCCGGGATGCCGAGGATCTCGCCGATCGCGTACAGGGCGCCATCCGGCACCCAGCCGCGTTCCTTCTGAACGATCTTCAGGGCTTCGATCGACGCCGCGCGCGGGTCTTCGTAGTGATGCAGCTCGTGCTCGATGGCCGAGCGCTCGGTTTCACTCAAGGTGAAACGGTCTGTCTGGATAAGCGTGCTGTTCATGCTTAGCGGTCCACGTCGGCCATAACGAAGTCGATACTACCCAGGTACGCAATCAAGTCCGCGACCATGCTGCCTTTGATCACCGAAGGGATCTGTTGCAGGTGCGGGAAGCTCGGAGTACGGATCCGGGTACGGTAGCTCATGGTGCCGCCGTCGCTCGTCAGGTAATAACTGTTGATGCCCTTGGTCGCTTCGATCATCTGGAAGGATTCGTTGGCCGGCATGACCGGACCCCACGAAACTTGCAGGAAGTGCGTGATCAGGGTTTCGATGTGCTGCAGCGTGCGCTCTTTCGGCGGCGGCGTGGTCAGCGGGTGATCCGCCTTGTACGGGCCTTCCGGCATATTGCGCATGCACTGGTCGATGATCTTGATGCTCTGGCGCATCTCTTCGACGCGGACCATGCAGCGATCGTAGGCATCGCCATTGGCGGCCAGCGGTACTTCGAACTCGAAGTTCTCGTAGCCGGAGTATGGGCGCGCTTTACGCAGGTCGAAGTCGCAACCGGTCGAACGCAGGCCGGCACCGGTGACGCCCCATTCCAGGGCCTCTTTGGTGTTGTACTGGGCGACGCCGATGGTCCGGCCCTTGAGGATGCTGTTCTGCAGGGCCGCCTTGGTGTATTCGTCGAGGCGCTTCGGCAGCCATTCAACGAAGTCTTTCACCAGTTTGTCCCAGCCGCGCGGCAGGTCGTGGGCGACGCCACCGATGCGGTACCAGGCCGGGTGCAGACGGAAACCGGTAATGGCTTCGATCACCGTGTACGCCTTCTGGCGGTCGGTGAAGGTGAAGAACACCGGGGTCATGGCGCCGACGTCCTGGATGTAGGTCCCCAGGAACAGCAGGTGGCTGGTGATCCGGAAGAACTCGGCCATCATGATGCGGATGACGTCGACCTTCTCCGGGACCTTGATGCCGGCCAGCTTCTCGACCGAGAGCACGTATGGCAGGTTGTTCATCACGCCGCCGAGGTAGTCGATACGGTCGGTGTACGGGATGAAACTGTGCCAGGACTGACGCTCGGCCATCTTCTCGGCACCACGGTGGTGGTAACCGATGTCTGGTACGCAGTCGACGATCTCTTCGCCATCGAGTTGCAGAATGATGCGGAACGCACCGTGAGCCGAAGGGTGGTTCGGGCCCAGGTTGAGGAACATGTAGTCCTCGTTAGCCCCGGAACGCTTCATGCCCCAGTCTTCAGGACGGAAGCGCGCAGCTTCTTCCTCAAGCTGCTGCTTGGCGAGGTTGAGGCTGAACGGATCGAATTCGGTGGCGCGCGCCGGGAAGTCCTTGCGCAGCGGGTGACCTTCCCAGGTCGGCGGCATCATGATGCGCGATAGGTGCGGGTGGCCTTTGAAGTCGATGCCGTACATGTCCCAGACTTCACGCTCGTACCAGTTGGCGTTCGGCCAGATGCTGGTGACGGTCGGCAAGCTCAGGTCGCTTTCGGACAAGGCGACTTTGATCATCACGTCACTATTACGCTCAAGCGACATGAGGTGATAGAACACGGTGAAGTCGGCGCCCGATGGCAGCCCTTGACGCTTGGTGCGCAGGCGCTCGTCCACGCCGTGCAGGTCATAGAGCATGACGTACGGCTTGGGCAGGTTGCGCAGGAAGGTCAGGACTTCGACGAGTCTGGCGCGCGCCACCCACAGCACCGGCATGCCGGTGCGGGTCGACTGAGCGGTGAACGCTTCGGCGCCAAAACGGTTGTTCAATTCGACGACCACATCCTGGTCGTCTGCCTTATAAGGCGGGATGTACAGAGCGCTGCCTGTAGTCATGGTTATTTTTTCGCTTTCGGTCAACGTAAAGAATGAAGCCAGCTTCTCGTTTCTTTGAAACAGACTGGATCAGACTTCGTCAGGGCTGCGCAGATTGGTGACTGCGATTCGCTGTTCGCGGCGCTGTTCCTTTTGCGAAGGCATGTCGGCGCGATAAACGCCTTGGTCGCCAACGACCCAGGAAAGCGGACGACGCTCCTGTCCAATCGATTCCTGCAACAGCATCAAGCCTTGCAGGAATGCTTCTGGACGAGGCGGGCAGCCAGGTACGTAGACGTCCACGGGCAGGAACTTGTCCACCCCTTGAACCACGGAGTAGATGTCGTACATGCCACCGGAGTTGGCGCACGAACCCATGGAGATAACCCACTTAGGCTCGAGCATCTGCTCGTAGAGACGCTGAATGATCGGCGCCATCTTGATGAAGCAGGTACCGGCGATAACCATGAAGTCGGCCTGACGCGGTGATGCCCGGATAACTTCGGCGCCAAAGCGCGCGATGTCGTGGGGCGCCGTGAAGGCGGTGGTCATTTCCACGTAGCAGCACGAAAGGCCGAAGTTGTACGGCCACAGGGAGTTTTTACGCCCCCAGTTGACCGCGCCACTCAGCACGTCTTCGAGCTTGCCCATGAAAATGTTTTTGTGAACTTGATCCTCTAACGGATCGGAAACGGTTTCCCGTTCGCCGATCGGATACTGCTCGTTAGGAGCATCGGGGTCGATTCTGGTGAGATTGTATTGCATTGCCAAAGCCTCATTGTTTCAGCTTCGCCTGCCGCTTGCGACGAGCTTCCGGAGCCCAGTCAAGGGCGCCCACTCGGAACAGGTAGACAAGACCTGCCAACAGAATTGCTATGAAAACGAGAGCTTCGACGAATCCGGTCCAGCCGCTTTCGCGGACGGACACAGACCATGCAAAGAGAAAGAGGGCTTCGATATCGAAGATCACGAACAGCATCGCGACCAGATAGAATTTGGCTGAGAGCCGCAAGCGGGCGCCACCTGTAGGTAGCATGCCGGACTCGAACGGTTCGTTTTTGCTGCGGCCCCAGGCTTTTGACCCGAGGAGGCTGGAGACGCCAAGCATGAAGGCACACAGGCCGACGACACCCAGAAGGAAAATGGCAAAGCCCCAGTTGTGGGCCATGAGTCCTGTCGCTTCGGGCATGCTGGTAATCCTTAACAGAGAGCAAAGGTCTCTGAGCTTGATAAAGAAATAGGCAGTGACGATATGTCGCAGCAATCAATCGCGCTGATTTTATGGCTAAACACCCGGCAAGTAAAATTCCTATAGCGAAATTATTTATTGGAATAAGGACATAGCGTACCTCCAATGCCCTGCAGCCCATGCGTTGCGGGCATTAGCCGGGTTTATGCAAATAATGTTTTGTAGGGAATGTAACGAACATAGTTGCAGCTAAATGATAATTGATATCGTTTGGAGTGGTTTTGTAACTGTTTAGCGGTGCAGTAAACAGAAAGTTGTCTTATATGCCCGTTACTGCAAGTAGCGGTGGCGCCCGTTTTAGCTGATTTTTCTGACCTGAGTACTGGTCTGGATCAATGTTTTGTCGCACGGCCGGCGCTGAACCTTTGGGAGCGGGCTTGCTCGCGAAGGCGGTGGGTCAGTCGCGCATGTGCAAGCTGACACTACGCTTTCGCGAGCAAGCCCGCTCCCACAGGGGTTTTGTGGTGTTTGGGGAATCGGCGCGCAAAAAAAAACGCCCCGAACCAGTCGGGGCGTCAGTCTTGCGGCTTTGCGGTTAGCTTTCTATACGATCCGCAAAGGCCGTTTGCTCAGCGAAGCTGAATCAGTGGAACTGTTCTTCTTCGGTCGAACCGGTCAGCGCGGTCACCGAGGACGAGCCACCCTGAATCACGGTGGTCATGTCGTCGAAGTAGCCGGTGCCCACTTCCTGCTGGTGAGCCACGAAGGTGTAACCCTTGGCGGCGTCAGCGAATTCCTGCTCCTGCAGCTTCACGTAGGCAGTCATGTCGTTGCGGGCGTAGTCGTGCGCCAGGTTGAACATGCTGTGCCACATGTTGTGAATGCCGGCCAGGGTGATGAACTGGTGCTTGTAACCCATGGCGGACAGTTCGCGCTGGAACTTGGCGATGGTCGCGTCGTCCAGGTTTTTCTTCCAGTTGAAGGAAGGCGAGCAGTTGTACGACAGCAGTTGGTCCGGGTATTCCTTCTTGATCGCTTCAGCGAAGCGACGGGCTTCTTCCAGATCCGGTTTGGCGGTTTCGCACCAGATCAGGTCGGCGTACGGTGCGTAGGCCAGGCCACGGGCAATCGCCTGATCCAGACCGGCACGTACCTTGTAGAAGCCTTCCTGAGTACGCTCGCCTGTCACGAACGGCTGGTCGTACGGATCGCAGTCCGAAGTCAGCAGGTCAGCCGCGTTGGCGTCGGTACGCGCCAGGATGATGGTCGGCGTGCCGGCAACGTCAGCCGCCAGACGAGCAGCGGTCAGCTTCTGTACGGCTTCCTGAGTAGGAACCAGTACCTTGCCGCCCATGTGGCCGCATTTTTTCACGGAAGCCAGTTGGTCTTCGAAGTGAACGCCGGCGGCGCCTGCTTCGATCATGCTCTTCATCAGCTCGTAGGCGTTCAGCACGCCGCCGAAACCGGCTTCAGCGTCAGCCACGATTGGCGCGAAGTAGTCGATGTAGCCTTCGTCGCCCGGGTTCTTGCCGGCCTTCCACTGGATCTGGTCAGCACGACGGAACGAGTTGTTGATGCGCTTGACCACGGTTGGCACCGAGTCCACCGGGTACAGCGACTGGTCCGGGTACATCGATTCTGCGGAGTTGTTGTCCGCAGCCACTTGCCAGCCCGACAGGTAGATCGCCTGGATACCGGCCTTGACCTGCTGAACAGCCTGGCCACCGGTCAGGGCGCCCATGCAGTTGACGAAATCTTTCTCTGGGCGGAAGGACGGCTTGGCACCCTGGGTCACCAGGTTCCACAGCTTCTCGGCGCCCATTTTCGCAAAGGTGTGCTCAGGCTGAACCGAGCCACGCAGACGGACGACGTCAGCAGCGGAGTAAGTGCGAGTCACGCCTTTCCAGCGCGGGTTTTCAGCCCAGTCTTTTTCAAGGGCTGCAATTTGCTGTTCGCGTGTCAGTGCCATGGAGATAAACCTCGTCGCGTCTTTATGAAAAGTTGTTCTGCGGTGGAAAATTCCTGCGCTCGCTGACCAGAAGCTTAGGTGGTCAAGTCGGGTTCGGCGGGGTAGGCGACGGGATGAACGATGGGCTCGAGGGGAAGTGAGCAGGTAGTGGCGGACTGCGGGCGCATTCGGGCGTCGTGGGCCTTTATACGGACTACAGCGTGAAGCCGGGTTACCTAATTACGCTTCCGTCCCTCGGGACAACTTCGTTCCAGTCGGCAACCTCGTCAAACACACCTTGTGGGCGGTACAGACACGAAGCGGTTCGCGGGGTAGGTGCGAACGTCGCTTCGAAGGCCCTTGCCAGGGCCTCTGATTAGCGGGAGCGAGGCCATCATGCCTTCGCTTTTTTGGCTCGTCAAACGTTTTGTAGTGCTTTTTTTAAAGCACTACATCTTTCGTCTAATACGACTAATCAGTCAGTTTTCGGTGCTTTAGTCCAGGGCGTCGACTTTGACCCGTAAGGTCATGTCATCCCGGCCTTGAGTCGAGTAGCTGCGGGTCAGGCCCTGTTTGTCGGCCTGAGTCTGGCGATTTACGCCGGCGAGGGTGATCCATTCGCCCAGGCGTCCGCTGACTGTTGTGTCGGTACTTTGCACGTTCACTACATCGGGACGTTCCTGGCTCATGCGGTCACGGTTGGTACTGATTGCCAGGTGAACGATGTCGCCGGTGACGCTGGCGGTGACGTAGAAGCCTTGAGTGACGTTGCGGTATTGGGTCTGGCTACTGTAGTCGCCGTAGGAGTTGGTCTGACTGCTGGTGATCGGCACGCTCTGGCCAACCTGGATCAGCGCCGGCATGCCGTCGGTGGCCTGTACTTGCTGCACGCCGCCGTCACGGCTGGAGGTGCTGCGGCTGATAATGCGGGTCTGATTCGGCTGCGCGCCGTTGACCGAGTAGCCTTCATCGCCGCGACCGTTGTTTTCATTGGTATCAACCGTGATCAACAGGCGTTTGGGCGCAGTATCGAGCTGGGTAATCAGCGCTTTGAGTTCCTGAATCTTGTCCGGCTCGGCCTTGATGATCAGTTGGTTGCCATAGGCGCTGACCTGACCGTCCTTGCCGATAAAGTCTTGCGCCATCGGCAGCATGTCGGCGCTGGTGCGGTAGTTGAGGGGCACGATTTCTGTGGCTGCCATCACCGAAAAACTGCAACCGAGCAGCAGGGTGGTGAGCAGGGTGCGTAGGGACATGTCCGTTATCTCCGCTTTCGAAAGGCTTGATATTGCCAGTTTGTCGGCCCGGGGTGGGGCAAGTTGAATCGTAGACAGCAAAACGCCCCGGCATCGGTTGATGTCGGGGCGTTTTGTGGTGTGCTCAAGGGCCTTTGTGGTGAGGGGATTTATCCCCGATGGGGCGCGGAGCGGCCCCAAAAACCTTGGGCCTGCTTCGCAGTCCATCGGGGATAAATCCCCTCACCACAGGATCTCAAAAGATCACAAGATCTCTGTTGATCAGGCCGTATGCCGAACCATATCGACGTGCGGAATCCCCGCTTCAAGGAATTCCTCGCTGACCAGACTGAAGCCCAGACGCTCATAGAACGCCGTGGCCTGTACCTGCGCACTGAGCATCTGCTGCTGCAGGCCGCGGGCTTCGGCTTCGGCGATGACCGCTTGCATCAGCGCGTCGCCCACCTTCATCCCGCGCCAGTCCTTCAGTACCGAAACCCGGCCAATGTGCCCGTCGGGCAGCAGGCGGGCGGTGCCGATCGGAAAGTCGCCTTCGAACGCCAGAAAATGCACGGCGGTCGCGTCATCGGCGTCCCATTCCAGCTCGGGTGGCACCGATTGTTCGGCGATGAACACCGTTTCACGAATGCGCCGGATCTCGGCGTTGTCCTTTTGCCAGTCTGCGACACGTACGCGAATCTTATTCATCGGCAAATCCCAGGCTGCCCTGTTTGACCAGCTCGCACAGCAGGCCGCGACCGTCTTCGTCGTTGAGCCACTCGCCGAGGTTGTCGACATGCAGCGCATCGGCGGCGCAGATCATCTTCAGCAGCTCGCGCAGCTTGCCCGGCAGGTAACGGCTCTGGCCGCTGGCGAACAGCAGCAGGTCGTCATCGACTTCCGACCAGGCCAGGCGCGCGCTCGGGTTGCGGATCAGCACCGCGCCGTCCTGCAGGGCATTGAGGAAGTCATCTTCTTCAACGTCTTCCGGGCCGACCACCAGTTCCGGGTAGCGCGGCTCGGTCATGTACTGGCCGAACCAGGTCAGCAGCAGGCGTTCGTCGCTCATGTGCTCGGCGAGCAGGCTTTTCAGGCGACCGAGTGCGTCGTGCTGGATCTGATGCGGATCATCGCTGACCGGTTTCGCATCGGCGTCGGTGTAGCGTTCTTCGTCAGTCAGGAACTGGCTGAGGAAGTCGGTGAAGTGGGTCAGTACTTCCGAGGCGCTCGGGGCGCGGAAGCCAACCGAGTAGGTCATGCAGTTGTCCACGGCGACACCGCAGTGGGCCAGGCGCGGCGGCAGGTAGAGCATGTCGCCCGGTTCCAGCACCCACTCTTCGGTCTCGTGGAATTCGGCGAGGATGCGCAGATCCGCGTGTTGTAGCAGCGGGCTTTCGGAGTCGCACATCTGGCCGATCTTCCAGTTGCGCTGGCCATGACCTTGCAGCAGGAACACGTCGTAGTTGTCGAAGTGCGGGCCAACGCTGCCACCCGGGGCGGCGAAGCTGATCATCACGTCATCGACGCGCCAGCTCGGCAGGAAGCGGAAGTTTTCCAGCAGCTCGCTGACTTCCGGGACGAATTGATCAACGGCCTGAACGAGCAGGGTCCACTCTTTTTCCGGCAGCTTGCTGAATTCGTCTTCGGCGAACGGGCCGCGACGCAGCTCCCACGGGCGCTCGCCGTGCTCGATCACCAGGCGCGACTCGACCTCTTCTTCCAGGGCCAGGCCGGCCAGTTCATCGGCGTCGATCGGGCTTTCGAAGTCAGGGATGGCCTGACGGATCAGCAGCGGCTTTTTCTGCCAGTAATCGCGCATGAATTCGCGCGCCGTGAGACCGCCCAGGAGTTGAAGAGGAGTATCAGAATTCATGTGTAACCTATTGAAAAAAAGCATTTTTCAGACGGGAATAAAAACGCCCGGCGCGGCCGGGCGTCTCAAACGGGTCAAGCGGTGAATCAGATGCGTTTGGCTTGCGCCACAGCGTTGCCGATGTAGTTGGCCGGGGTCAGCTGTTTCAGCTCGGCTTTCGCTTCGGCTGGCATGTCCAGGCCGTCGATGAAAGTCTGCAGCGCTTCAGGGCTGATGCCCTTGCCGCGGGTCAGTTCTTTGAGCTTTTCGTACGGGTTTTCGATGTTGTAGCGGCGCATCACGGTCTGGATCGGCTCGGCCAATACTTCCCAGCAAGCGTCCAGATCGGCAGCGATCTTGTCAGCGTTCAGCTCAAGCTTGCTGATGCCTTTGAGGCTGGCTTCGTAGGCGATCACGCTGTGAGCGAAGCCCACACCGAGGTTGCGCAGTACGGTGGAGTCGGTCAGGTCGCGCTGCCAGCGGGAGATCGGCAGTTTGCTCGCCAGGTGCTGGAACAGTGCGTTGGCGATGCCCAGGTTGCCTTCGGAGTTTTCGAAGTCGATCGGGTTGACCTTGTGCGGCATGGTCGACGAACCGATTTCGCCAGCGATGGTGCGCTGCTTGAAATAACCCAGGGAAATGTAGCCCCAGATGTCACGGTCGAAGTCGATCAGGATGGTGTTGAAGCGCGCGATCGCGTCGAACAGCTCGGCGATGTAGTCATGCGGTTCGATCTGCGTGGTGTACGGGTTGAAGCCCAGGCCCAGTTCGTCTTCGATGAAGGCGCGGGCGTTGGCTTCCCAGTCGATCTGCGGGTAGGCCGACAGGTGCGCGTTGTAGTTGCCTACGGCGCCATTGATCTTGCCCAGCAGCGGCACGGCAGCGACTTGAGCGATCTGACGCTCGAGACGGTAAACCACGTTCGCCAGCTCTTTACCCAGAGTAGTCGGGGAGGCCGGTTGGCCGTGGGTGCGCGACAGCATCGGCACGTCGGCGAAACGGATCGCCAGTTCGCGGATGGCGTTGGCAGTCTGGCGCATCAGCGGCAGCATCACGTCGTCACGGCCTTCGCGCAGCATCAGGGCGTGGGACAGGTTGTTGATGTCTTCACTGGTGCAGGCAAAGTGGATGAACTCGCTGACCTTGGCCAGCTCCGGCAGCTTGGCCGCCTGCTCCTTGAGCAGGTATTCGATCGCCTTGACGTCGTGGTTGGTGGTGCGCTCGATCTCTTTGACGCGCTCAGCGTGCTCCAGCGAGAAGTTTTCAGCCAGTTCATTGAGAACGGCGTTGGCCTCGGCGGAGAAGGCTGGCACTTCCGGGATACCGGCGTGGGCGGCCAGACGCTGGAGCCAGCGCACTTCAACCAGGACGCGGGCACGGATCAGGCCGTACTCGCTGAAAATCGGGCGCAGGGCCTGGGTTTTGCCGGCGTAGCGGCCGTCAACAGGGGAAACCGCAGTGAGCGAAGAGAGCTGCATGGGGTGTTCTCGGACAGTCGGGCAACGAAATGGGGCGCGTATCATACATGAAAAAATCCGCCGGTCCGTTGCCAACTGACCGGCGTATTACGCGCTACAGACTACAAAACTTTTATTGCGCGACGATTTACTCGCTGCGCATCAACGGATACAGCTCTTTGAGCAGCTTGCGCCGGCTGATCACCAACTGCCAGCGGTGGCCGCCGAGCTGTCGCCACAGGCGTGCCGAACGGATGCCGGCCAGCAGCAGGGCGCGGATCTTCGAGGCGTTGCTCGGTTGCTGCAGGTTGCGCATGTCGCCATGCACCTGAATCCGCTGGCGCAGGGTGCTCAGGGTGTCCTGATACAGCGCACCGCAAGCGGCGATCACGTTTTCGTGGGCCGGGCCGAAGTGCTCGACCTGCGACTGGATCTGCGGCAGGCGTTTGCCAATGGTGTCGAGCATGTCGTCACGTTTGGCCAGTTGGCGTTCCAGGCCGAGCATCGACAGGGCATAGCGCAGCGGTTCGCGTTGCAGGGTGCTCGGGTCGCGCTCGAGGGCGCCGATCAATGCCCGATAACCCTCGCGCAGATTGAGGTCGTCGCCGCCGTACACGTCCAGTGTGTCCTTCGGGTCGCGTACCAGCAGGCTGCCGAGCATGCAGCTCAGGCCGGCCTCGCTGGTCTGGCCGGTCTTGGCGATGCGATCGACCAGCACCGCGGCGAGAAACACGCCGCCCAGCGCCGTCAGTTGCTCCTGAGTCGGGCTCATGCCTGGCCGCTCCACGGCTCGGCCACTTCGATCACGCCGCCACCGAGGCAGATTTCACCGTCATAGAACACCACGGACTGACCCGGGGTTACCGCGCGTTGCGGTTCGTCGAACACGGCGCGGTAGCCGTTTTCGGTTTTTTCCAGGGTGCAAGCCTGATCGCTCTGGCGATAACGCACTTTGGCGGTCAGGCGCAGTGGCTGGCTCAGGTCGATCGGATTGACCCAGTAGATTTCCGAAGCGAGCAGGGCGCTGGAGAACAGCCACGGATGGTTGTTGCCCTGGCCGACGATCAGCTCGTTGGTGTCCAGATCCTTGCGCAGCACGTACCACGGCTCATCGCCGGCGTCTTTCAAACCGCCGATGCCGAGGCCCTGGCGCTGACCGATGGTGTGGTACATCAAGCCGTGGTGACGGCCGATGACTTCGCCTTCGGTGGTCTTGATCTCGCCCGGTTGCGCCGGCAAGTATTGCTTGAGGAAATCGCTGAAACGTCGCTCACCGATGAAGCAGATCCCGGTGGAATCCTTCTTCTTGGCGGTCGCCAGCTCGTATTTCTCGGCAATGGCGCGAACTTCCGGCTTTTCCAGTTCACCGACCGGGAACAGGGTCTTGGCGATCTGTTCGCCGCCAACGGCGTGCAGGAAGTAGCTCTGATCCTTGTTTGGATCGAGGCCTTTGAGCAGTTCGGTGCGGCCATCGATGTCGCGACGGCGCACGTAGTGGCCGGTGGCGATCAGGTCGGCGCCAAGCATCATGGCGTAGTCGAGGAACGCCTTGAACTTGATCTCGCGGTTGCACAGGATGTCCGGGTTCGGCGTGCGACCGGCCTTGTATTCGGCCAGGAAGTGCTCGAACACGTTGTCCCAGTACTCGGCGGCGAAGTTGGCGGTGTGCAGCTTGATGCCGATCTTGTCGCACACGGCCTGGGCATCCGCCAGGTCGTCCATGGCGGTGCAGTATTCCGTTCCGTCGTCTTCTTCCCAGTTCTTCATGAACAGGCCTTCCACTTCAAAGCCCTGCTCGATCAGCAGGAGAGCGGAAACGGAAGAGTCCACGCCGCCGGACATGCCGACAATGACGCGCTTCTTGGATGTGTCAGAAGGGGCTGGATCACGCATAGGGATTCAATGAGTGTCTTGAAAAAGGACGCGATTCTAGCAGGCTCACGGCCTCAAGGCTAAAGAGAAGGGCGGATCAGTTCGAGACTGAAGTGATGGCCGGCCAGATAGTCGTCGATGCAGCGGATGATCAGCTCGCTGCGCCAGTTGTCGCGTTGAGCGATTAATTCGCTACGGGTCAACCACTTGGCGCCGACGATGCCGTCGTCCAGTTGATAGTCGGGGTGGTGTTTCACTGCTTTGGCGCTGAAGCACACGCGTTGATACGTCACGCCGTTGCTCGGCGCGGTATACAGATAAATGCCGATCACGCCGGTGGGTTCGACGTCCCAGCCGGATTCCTCAAGGGTTTCGCGGATGGCGGCGTCGATCAGGGTCTCGTTCGGGTCCAGATGACCGGCCGGCTGGTTGAGCACATTACGCCCTGCTTTGTGCTCTTCGACCATCAGGAAGCGGCCGTTGTCTTCGACGATGGTGGCGACGGTGATGTGGGGGAGCCATTCCATAGGGTTTCCTCGATGGTAGCGCGGTCAACTGTGGGAGCGAGCCTGCTCGCGAAAGCGTTGGGTCAGTCAACGAAGGTGGTGAATGATAAACCGCATTCGCGAGCAGGCTCGCTCCCACAGGGATTTTTGTGAATTCTGAAAACACAAACCCCGGCACACGGCCGGGGTTTGTGATGTTCCCTTTACAACCTTAAACCAGCGCAGCAATCGCCGCGTTGAAGGTTGCGCTTGGGCGCATGGCCTTGCTGATCAGCTCGGCGTCGGCGTGGTAGTAACCACCGATGTCCACTGGCTTGCCCTGCACGGTGTTGAGCTCGGCAACGATGGTCGCCTCGTTCTCGGTCAGGGTTTTGGCCAGGGTCGCGAACTGCGCTTGCAGTGCAGCGTCTTCGGTCTGGGCGGCCAGGGCCTGAGCCCAGTACAGCGCCAGGTAGAAGTGGCTGCCGCGGTTGTCGATGTTGCCGACCTTGCGCGATGGCGACTTGTTGTTGTCGAGGAACTGACCGGTGGCCTGATCCAGGGTTTTCGACAGAACCAGCGCTTTCGGGTTGTTGTAGTTCACACCCAAATGCTCAAGGGAGGCTGCCAGAGCCAGGAATTCGCCCAGCGAATCCCAGCGCAGGAAGTTCTCTTCAACCAGTTGCTGCACGTGCTTCGGAGCCGAACCGCCAGCGCCGGTTTCGAACAGGCCACCACCGTTCATCAGCGGCACGATCGACAGCATCTTGGCGCTGGTGCCCAGTTCCATGATCGGGAACAGGTCGGTCAGGTAGTCGCGCAGTACGTTGCCGGTCACCGAGATGGTGTCCTTGCCTTCGCGGGTGCGCTGCAGGGTGTACTTCATGGCATCGACCGGCGCCATGATCTGGATGTCCAGACCAGTGGTGTCGTGATCCTTCAGGTAAGCCTGAACCTTCTCGATCACTACGCCGTCGTGGGCGCGCATCGGGTCCAGCCAGAAGATCGCCGGGGTGCTGCTGGCGCGAGCACGGTTGACGGCCAGTTTGACCCAGTCCTGGATCGGCGCATCTTTGGTCTGGCACATGCGGAAGATGTCGCCGGCTTCAACAGCCTGCTCCATCAGCAGCTTGCCCTTGCTGTCGGTAACGCGAACCACGCCGTCAGCCTTGATCTGAAAGGTCTTGTCGTGCGAGCCGTACTCTTCGGCTTTCTTCGCCATCAGGCCAACGTTTGGCACGCTGCCCATGGTGGTCGGATCGAACGCGCCATTGGCTTTGCAATCTTCGATCACAGCCTGGTAGATGGTTGCGTAGCAACGATCCGGGATCACAGCCTTGGTGTCGTGCAGCTGACCGTCGGTGCCCCACATCTTGCCGGAGTCACGGATCATCGCTGGCATCGAGGCGTCGACGATGACGTCGCTCGGCACGTGCAGGTTGGTGATGCCCTTGTCGGAGTTGACCATCGCCAGCGACGGACGCGCGGCGTAGACCGCTGCGATATCGGCTTCGATCTGCGCTTGCTGCTCGGCCGGCAGGGCCTTGATGCGCGCGTACAGATCGCCGATGCCGTTGTTCAGGTTGAAGCCGATCTGGGCCAGCACGTCAGCGTGCTTGGTCAGGGCGTCTTTATAGAACTCGGCAACAATCTGGCCAAACATGATCGGGTCGGAGACCTTCATCATGGTCGCTTTCAGGTGCACCGAGAGCAGCACGCCTTGCGCTTTGGCGCTGTCGATTTCAGCGGCGATGAACGCGCGCAGGGCGTTTTTGCTCATCACGGCGCAGTCGAGGATTTCGCCGGCCTGAACGCTGGTTTTTTCTTTCAGAACGGTCGCGGTGCCGTCTTTGGCGATCAGCTCGATTTTCACAACGTCAGCGGCGTCGATCAGGGCAGCTTTTTCGCTGCCGTAGAAATCGCCGGTGCTCATGTGAGCGACGTGGGATTTGGAGTCTTTGGCCCAGGCGCCCATTTTGTGCGGGTGCTTGCGAGCGTAGTTTTTTACCGACAGCGGAGCGCGGCGGTCGGAGTTGCCTTCACGCAGAACCGGGTTCACGGCGCTGCCCTTGACCTTGTCGTAACGCGCCTTGGCTTCTTTTTCGGCGTCGTTGGTCACGGTTTCCGGGTAGTCCGGCAGGTTGTAACCCTGGGCTTGCAGCTCTTTGATCGCCGCTTGCAGCTGAGGCACCGAAGCACTGATGTTCGGCAGCTTGATGATGTTGGCTTCAGGCGTAACGGCCAGGTCGCCCAGTTCGGCGAGGTGGTCGGCTACGGCTTTGTCGCCCAGTTGCTCGGGGAAGCTGGCCAGGATGCGTGCTGCAAGAGAGATATCGCGGGTTTCCACGGCGATATCGGCCGAGGCGGTGTAAGCCTCGATGATCGGCAGCAGGGAATAGGTGGCGAGGGCTGGAGCTTCGTCGGTGAAGGTATAGATGATCTTCGAGCGGGTGGGCATATTCGGATTAACTCTCTCTTCTTTGCTAAAGCGTGCGCAGAAACTCGAGGGGCGCCGGGTAAGCGCGTTCGTTCAAAGTCATCCATGAACCGAATGTCGAGATTCTTCGCGGTGATGTTGGGTGCATCAGTAGAGCGTCAAGCAGTCGGACTGCGGTAACAACCCGACCAATCAGGCGGAAAGTCTCGTGCTAGAGAGGCCAGCCGTCGTGACCCTTTGGTCAGCGGGCGGCATTATACATAGGTAGCTGGCAATCTGCCGATGGTTCATATGCAACGATTCTCGTCCATTGGTCTAAAGGTCGCAGGGGCGGGTGGGGCGTAGAGTCGCTGCGAATGCTTGAGTTTGGCGCTTTTCCCTTTGCTTTCAGGCTTGTACGAGACCAGATGTGCCCGCGCCGTGAACAGAGGGTTTGCGTGTTGATTTAACTGGGTTACGCTCGAACCAAGCCAGATGTTCAATCCAAACAATGGAGTTCAGCATGGGTTACAAGAAGATTCAGGTTCCAGCCGTCGGCGACAAAATCACCGTCAATGCAGACCATTCTCTCAATGTTCCTGATAACCCGATCATCCCCTTCATTGAAGGTGACGGCATTGGCGTCGACGTCAGCCCGGTGATGATCAAAGTGGTTGATGCTGCCGTGGCCAAGGCCTATGGGGGCAAGCGCAAGATTTCCTGGATGGAGGTTTATGCTGGCGAAAAAGCGACCCAAGTCTACGACCAGGACACCTGGCTGCCCCAGGAAACCCTGGACGCCGTCAAGGATTACGTGGTCTCCATCAAGGGCCCGCTGACCACCCCGGTCGGTGGTGGCATCCGCTCCCTCAACGTAGCCCTGCGCCAGCAACTCGATCTGTATGTGTGCCTGCGTCCCGTGGTGTGGTTCGAAGGTGTGCCAAGCCCGGTGAAAAAGCCTGGCGACGTCGACATGGTGATTTTCCGCGAGAACTCCGAAGACATTTATGCCGGTATCGAATGGAAGGCCGGCTCCCCTGAGGCCACCAAGGTCATCAAGTTTCTGAAAGAAGAAATGGGCGTCACCAAGATCCGTTTCGACCAGGATTGCGGTATCGGCATCAAGCCTGTTTCCAAGGAAGGCACCAAACGTCTGGTGCGCAAGGCCCTGCAATACGTGGTGGACAACGACCGCAAGTCGCTGACCATCGTGCACAAGGGCAACATCATGAAATTCACCGAAGGTGCCTTCAAGGACTGGGGTTACGAGGTGGCGAAGGAAGAATTCGGCGCCGAGCTGCTCGATGGCGGTCCATGGATGAAATTCAAGAACCCGAAAACCGGCCGTGAAGTCATCGTCAAGGACGCCATCGCCGACGCCATGCTTCAGCAGATCCTGCTGCGTCCAGCCGAGTACGACGTAATCGCCACGCTGAACCTCAACGGTGACTACCTCTCCGACGCCCTGGCGGCGGAAGTGGGCGGTATCGGTATCGCGCCGGGCGCCAACCTGTCCGACACCGTGGCCATGTTCGAGGCGACCCACGGTACCGCGCCGAAGTACGCCGGCAAGGACCAGGTCAACCCGGGTTCGGTGATTCTGTCGGCCGAGATGATGTTGCGTCATCTGGGCTGGACCGAAGCGGCTGACCTGATCATCAAGGGCACCAATGGCGCCATCAAGGCCAAGACCGTGACCTATGACTTCGAGCGTCTGATGGAAGGTGCAACACTGGTGTCTTCTTCGGGCTTCGGTGAGGCGATCATCAAGCACATGTAAATCGTGCAGGTACAAAAAAACCGCCTTCGGGCGGTTTTTTCATGACCGGGTGACGGTTATGTCAGCCCGACACCGTTTCTGTATGAGGGGCATGCATAGCCGTTTCGCCTGCCACGGTTGCCGCTTTGATCTTTACCGCGTGCAGGCCTTTGGGCCCCTGGACGATGTCGAAACTGACGATCTGCCCGGCCTTGAGAGTTTTATACCCGTCCATCTCAATGGCCGAATAGTGCGCAAAGAAATCGACCTCTTTGCCATCCTCGTCCTTCCCCTCGCGGGCATCGGTATTGATGAAGCCGAATCCCTTGGCATTGTTGAACCACTTGACCTTGCCGACAGCCATGCTCAAATCCCTCTGCAACAGACTCCATCGCTGGAGTATCATCCAGGACATCCGCAATCTAATCCGTTAAAAGGATTGACTCCGCGGATCTTTTTTACCCACTGTGGGCTCTATTGGTTGTAACACCGTTTTCCCGATAGTCAAGGTGACCGGGCAGTCGGAGTTGAAAAGGTGTACAGCCGCCCCCACCACTGTATTTGCACAACTGACGAACCTTTCTTTCCATGCATGCAATCAGCCAGATTCGACTAACATTCAATCAGGATCGCCCGCTTCTCCAAAAGGATCATCCAGAGGAGCACGACGACGATTCGGCAGGCGTTGCTGTTCAGGAAGCAAAGCCTGCGTTACAGGCGCCGCCGATGTACAAGGTGGTTTTGTTCAATGATGACTACACACCGATGGATTTCGTCGTCGAAGTGCTCGAGGTGTTTTTTAACCTGAATCGCGAGCTGGCGACCAAGGTCATGCTGGCCGTTCACACAGAAGGACGGGCAGTATGTGGAGTGTTTACCCGCGACATCGCCGAGACAAAGGCCATGCAGGTCAACCAGTACGCCAGGGAAAGCCAGCATCCGCTACTCTGTGAAATCGAGAAGGACGGTTAATCGCCGACCACTTGGGTATGAGGTGAAGCTATGTTAAACCGCGAGCTCGAAGTCACCCTCAATCTTGCCTTCAAGGAGGCTCGTTCGAAGCGTCATGAATTCATGACCGTCGAACACCTGCTGCTGGCCCTATTGGACAATGAGGCTGCCGCCACCGTATTGCGTGCCTGCGGCGCAAACCTCGACAAACTCAAGCACGACCTGCAGGAGTTCATCGACTCCACCACGCCATTGATCCCCGTCCACGACGAAGATCGCGAAACCCAGCCAACCCTGGGATTCCAGCGTGTATTGCAACGTGCTGTCTTCCATGTGCAGAGCTCGGGCAAACGCGAAGTAACCGGCGCCAACGTGCTGGTTGCAATCTTCAGTGAGCAAGAGAGTCAGGCCGTATTCCTGCTGAAACAGCAGAGCGTTGCGCGCATTGATGTCGTCAATTACATCGCCCACGGCATTTCCAAAGTGCCAGGGCACGGCGATCACTCTGAAGGTGAACAAGATATGCAGGACGACGAGGGCGGTGAGTCTTCTTCTTCAGGCAATCCGCTGGATGCTTATGCCAGCAATCTCAACGAACTCGCGCGCCAGGGTCGGATCGACCCGCTGGTCGGCCGCGAATCGGAAGTCGAGCGTGTCGCGCAGATTCTTGCGCGCCGGCGCAAGAACAATCCGTTGCTGGTCGGCGAGGCTGGTGTGGGTAAAACCGCGATCGCCGAAGGCCTGGCCAAGCGTATTGTCGACAACCAGGTGCCGGATCTGCTGGCCAACAGCGTCGTCTATTCGCTCGATCTCGGTGCTCTGCTCGCGGGCACCAAGTATCGCGGTGATTTCGAGAAGCGCTTCAAGGCGCTGCTCAATGAACTGAAAAAACGTCCGCAGGCGATCCTGTTCATCGACGAGATCCACACCATCATCGGTGCGGGCGCTGCGTCCGGTGGCGTAATGGATGCCTCGAACCTGCTCAAGCCGCTGCTGTCGTCTGGCGACATTCGCTGCATCGGCTCGACCACGTTCCAGGAATTTCGCGGCATCTTCGAGAAGGATCGTGCGCTGGCACGACGCTTCCAGAAGGTCGATGTCGTCGAACCGTCGGTGGAAGACACCATCGGTATCCTGCGCGGCCTGAAAGGGCGTTTCGAGCAGCACCACAACATCGAATACAGCGATGAGTCGTTGCGCGCCGCCGCTGAACTGGCATCGCGCTACATCAATGACCGGCATATGCCGGACAAGGCCATCGACGTGATCGACGAGGCCGGTGCCTATCAGCGCCTGCAGCCGGTCGAGATGCGCGTCAAACGCATCGAAGTGCCGCAGGTTGAAGACATTGTGGCGAAGATCGCGCGGATTCCGCCAAAACACGTCACCAGCTCCGACAAGGAATTGCTGCGTAACCTGGAGCGCGACCTGAAGCTGACGGTGTTTGGTCAGGATGCGGCGATCGATTCGCTGTCGACCGCGATCAAGCTGTCCCGCGCCGGCCTTAAGTCGCCTGACAAGCCAGTCGGTTCGTTCCTGTTCGCCGGTCCCACCGGTGTCGGTAAAACCGAGGCCGCGCGGCAACTGGCCAAGGCGTTGGGCATCGAACTGGTGCGCTTCGACATGTCCGAGTACATGGAGCGCCACACCGTATCGCGTCTGATCGGTGCGCCTCCGGGCTATGTCGGCTTTGATCAGGGCGGTCTGTTGACCGAAGCGATCACCAAGCAACCGCACTGCGTATTGCTGCTCGATGAAATCGAGAAGGCGCATCCGGAAGTCTTCAACCTGCTGTTGCAGGTGATGGACCACGGCACGCTCACCGACAACAACGGGCGCAAGGCGGATTTCCGCAATGTGATCGTGATCATGACCACCAACGCCGGTGCCGAAACCGCGGCGCGTGCTTCGATCGGTTTCACCCATCAGGACCACTCGTCTGATGCGATGGAAGTGATCAAGAAGAGCTTCACGCCAGAGTTCCGTAACCGTCTGGACACCATTATCCAGTTTGGTCGCCTCAGCCATGAGGTCATCAAAAGCGTGGTGGACAAGTTCCTTACCGAACTGCAGGCGCAGCTGGAAGACAAGCGTGTGTTGCTGGAGGTTACCGATGCGGCGCGCAGTTGGCTGGCGGCCGGTGGTTATGACTCGGCGATGGGCGCACGTCCGATGGCGCGTCTGATCCAGGACAAGATCAAGCGTCCGCTGGCGGAGGAGATTCTGTTTGGCGAGCTGGCCGAGCATGGCGGTGTGGTGCACATCGACATCAAGGATGGTGAGTTGACGTTTGACTTCGAGACTACGGCGGAGATGGCCTGACGGCTTGGTTGTTGGTTTAGAGGGCGCCTTCGGGCGCCTTTTTGTTGGCTGATGTTTTTGGGTGTATATCCGTTGCTGCGGTTATGGCTGCTTGGGGTTCCGCCCTTACGGCGGGTCACTTTTGGCAAGCGCCCGGAATGCCGGCCCAGCCAAAAGTAACCAAAAGGTCTGTGCCCTGACGTTCGGCCCTCGCTTAGGCTCGGCTTCCTTCGCTGCGGGATTCATCCGGGGGCAGCGCCTACGGTTTGCTTCGCTGCACCTCCTCTCGCTGTGTTTGGCTGCGCCAAACGGTCGCTGCGCTCCCACCCCCGGATAAACCCCTCCACTCAGCCTGCCGACGGGCCCTGAGATCAAAAGCTTTACTCGAGCTAACGCTCATTGTGTTGAGTGGGGCGGCTTCGCCGCATGGGGTGCACGCACTCTGAATTGTAGGAGCCAGCCTGCTGGCGATGGCGGCCTGACAGCCGACCAATCTCTTGCTGATGCCCCCGGCCCAATTGTGGGAGCTGGCCTGCCAGCGATGGCGGCCGACCAGTCTGCCAATCTCCAACTGCCTACCCCAATCCACTGTGGGAGCGGGCTTGCTCGCGAAGGCGGCCTGTCAGCCGACCAAACTCCAAATGAAAACACCCAATCCCATGTAGGAACTGCCGAAGGCTGTGATCTTTTGATCTGCTTTGGCTTTGGCTTTTGATGTGGCTTTTGATGTGGCTTTTGATCTTCAGCCCCTTCGGCAGGCCGAGCGAAGGTGTCCATCAGGGGGTAGGCGCGCAGCGCCATGCGGCGAAGCCGCATACATCGAGAGGAGGTGCAGCGAAGCAAACCGGAGGCGATGCCCCCGGATGGGCACCGTAGCGAGGGAACACTGAGCCTCAGCGAAGTGCCGTACGCCGGGGCAAAGCCTTTTGGGTTACCTTTTCGGCGTTTGGAAAAGGTGACTCGCTGTAAGAGCGAAACCATAGGAGGCCGTTACCGCAGCAACGGATATACACCCAAAACCCAAACCCAAACCCAAATCGCAGACAAACAAAAACGCCCGGCAAAGCCGGGCGTCTTGTATTGACTTGATTAGCGAGCGCGGTAAGTAATGCGCCCTTTGCTCAAGTCATAGGGCGTCAGCTCGACGCGCACTTTGTCACCGGTAAGAATACGAATGTAGTTCTTGCGCATCTTGCCGGAGATATGCGCGGTTACGACGTGCCCATTTTCCAACTCCACACGAAACATGGTGTTGGGCAGGGTGTCGACGACAGTGCCTTCCATTTCGAAGCTGTCTTCTTTCGACATGCAGTAAAGCCCTCGGTGTCCAATGAATGGCCCGGTGCAACTGCGCCAGGCAAAAGCGGCGTGCATTGTGCCCGAAAAAGGGGGTTTAAGCCAAGGGGTTTACGGCTTGCGATCAGTTAAGAATCACCCAGCGCTGATTAATCAGCAATTCAATGGGGCGATACTGGGTCTTGTAGTTCATCTTTTTGCAGTTCTTGATCCAGTAACCGAGATACACCGCCTCTAGCCCCAGGCGCTGGCTTTCGGTGATTTGCCACAGGATTGCGAAACGACCCAGGCTGCGGCGCTCTTCGTCAGGTTCGTAGAAGGTATAGACCGCTGACAAGCCATTGGGCAGCAGGTCGGTCACCGCGACGGCGAGTAACCGTCCGTCGAGACGAAATTCATAAAAGCGCGAGAAGGGCAGATCGCGCACCAGAAAGGTCGAGAACTGGTCACGACTTGGCGGGTACATGTCGCCGTCGGCATGGCGCTGCTCGATGTAGCGCTGGTACAGATCGAAATATTCTTCGCTGAAGTGCGGTTTTACCGGGCGTACCTGCAGATCGGCATTGCGTTTGAAAATACGTTTCTGCTGGCGGTTGGGCAGGAACTGCGCCACCGGGATGCGTGCAGGCACGCACGCATTGCAATTCTGGCAATGGGGCCGATACAGATGATCGCCGCTGCGACGAAAACCCATTTCCGACAGGTCTGCGTAGACGTGCACATCCATGGGCTGACTCGGGTCGAGAAACAGCGTCGTCGCCTGCTCCTCGGGCAGATAACTGCAGGAATGAGGCTGAGTGGCATAGAACTTCAAGCGCGCCAACTCGGTCATGATCAACCCTCGGGATAAGCTGGTGAATTAAGTGTAAGCCACGCGCGCAAAAGTCGCTCAGCAAACCCAGGTGGCACGACTCGGTTGATCCAGGTGGCGAGCCAGATAGTCGGCGAATTCGTGGCGGGGGATCGCGCGGGCGCCGAGGCTGTGCAGATGATCGGTCGGCATCTGGCAGTCAATCAGAACGAATCCAGCGTCTTTCAAATGCTGCACCAGCGTGGCAAAGCCGAATTTGGAGGCGTTGTCGGCGCGGCTGAACATCGATTCGCCGAAAAACAGCTGACCCATCGCCAGGCCATACAGGCCGCCGACCAGTTGGCCATGATCCCAGACCTCTACCGAGTGGGCGAAGCCGCGGCGGTGCAGTTCGAGGTAGGCGTCCTGCATGGCTTCGGTGATCCAGGTGCCGTCGGCGTAATCCCTGGGGGCGGCGCAGGCACGGATCACGGCGTCGAAATCCTGATCGAAAGTCACCTGGTAGCGTTGCTTGCGCAGCAATTTGCCGAGGCTGCGCGAGACATGCAGTTCGTCGGGAAACAGCACGGTGCGTGGGTCCGGCGACCACCAGAGGATCGGCTGGCCTTCGGAGAACCACGGAAAACAGCCGTGCCGGTAAGCCTGCACCAGCCGATCGGCGGACAGATCGCCACCGGCAGCCAGCAATCCATTGGGATCGCGCATGGCCTTTTCCAGGGGCGGGAAGGTCAGGGAATTGCGTTGTAACCAAGTCAGCATGGCGTCCAGGCTTGCAGAAGGGGAGGGCAGTGCGGGCATCAGGCCCGCGATAAAGTGTGCCGTTAAATGACAGGAATGTCGTCCAGATACTTCTCCGCGTCCAGTGCCGCCATGCAGCCGGCGCCGGCCGAGGTCACGGCCTGGCGGTAGACGTGGTCGGCCACATCGCCGGCAGCGAAGACGCCGGGGATCTCCGTGGAGGTGGCGTCGCCGTCGCTGCCGCCCTTGACCAGCAGGTAGCCGTCGCGCATTGGTAATTGGCCCTGAAACAGGTCGGTGTTGGGTTTGTGGCCGATGGCGATGAACACGCCGGCCAGTGTCAGTTCGTGGGTCTGCCCGCTGTGGCTGTCACGCAGGCGCGCACCGGTCACGCCGCTGGCATCGCCCAGCACTTCGTCCAGATTCTGGTTCCAGTGCAGGCGAACATTGCCGCTGGCGGCTTTTTCGAACAGTTTGTCCTGAAGGATTTTCTCCGAGCGCAATTTGTCGCGGCGATGGATCAAATGCACCTCTTTGGCGATGTTCGACAGGTACAGCGCCTCCTCGACAGCGGTATTGCCGCCGCCCACCACGGCGACCACCTGATTGCGATAGAAGAAGCCGTCACAGGTCGCGCAGGCCGAAACCCCTTTGCCGGCGAAGGCTTCTTCCGAGGGCAGGCCCAGATACTGCGCCGAGGCGCCGGTGGCGATGATCAACGCGTCGCAGGTGTAAGTGCCGCTGTCGCCAATGAGTTCGAACGGGCGCTGCTGCAACTTGGCGGTGTGGATGTGGTCGTAAACGATCTCTGTGGCAAAGCGCTCGGCGTGTTTTTGCATGCGCTCCATCAGCGCCGGACCGGTCAGGCCTTCGACGTCGCCAGGCCAGTTGTCGACTTCGACGGTGGTGGTGAGCTGACCACCGGCCTGCAGCCCGGTAATTACCACCGGTTTGAGGTTGGCGCGGGCGGCGTACACGGCGGCGCTGTAACCGGCGGGGCCGGAACCGAGAATGATCAGGCGTGAATGCTTCGCTGCGTTCATCAAATACACCTCATAAGCCTTTGTCACAAAAGGCAATGCATGCTCAAATTGAACCGCAGGATTTGTGCGCTTGGCTATGCTCAGCTATGGGGTTTGAAGCATGGCATCAGCCGCACAAACCCGTACAATGCCGGGCTGTTACAGAATATTTGTAGAGCGCTGTGTTTATGGCTGTGTTTATAAAAGCTGCGGCACAGTGTTAAAAGTAGTCTCAGATGCGCCGGTTCACTTTTTTACCTGCCTGGATTGGGCAGTTTTTTATCGACATTCAATAGATGGACGCGCCCCGGGCGCAGGAAAAGAAGCGTTTTGAAGAAATCCACCGCAGCACCAAAAACAGTCGTTCCGCTCTGGCGCCAGCAATTGCACTACCGGCTCAAGGAAGGTGCATTGATCGCCATCGGTGCCTTGTGCCTGTTCCTGATGATGGCCTTGCTGACCTACGGCAAGGATGATCCGGGCTGGAGCCACAACAGCAAGATTGACGACGTGCAGAATTTTGGCGGCCCCGCCGGTTCTTACAGCGCCGACATCCTGTTCATGGTGCTGGGTTACTTCGCGTACATCTTCCCGCTGCTGCTGGCGGTCAAGGCGTATCAGATCTTCCGTCAACGTCACGAGCCGTGGCAGTGGAGCGGCTGGCTGTTCTCCTGGCGTCTGATCGGTCTGGTGTTCCTAGTGCTGTCCGGCGCTGCGCTGGCGCATATCCATTTTCACGCCGCCACCGGCCTGCCGGCGGGCGCGGGCGGGGCGCTGGGCGAAAGTCTCGGTGATCTGGCGCGCAACGCGCTGAATATCCAGGGCAGCACGCTGTTGTTCATTGCGCTGTTCCTGTTTGGCCTGACGGTGTTCACCGACCTGTCGTGGTTCAAGGTGATGGACGTCACCGGCAAGATCACCCTCGATCTGTTCGAACTTTTTCAGGGCGCGATCAACCGCTGGTGGTCGGCCCGTACCGAGCGTAAGCAACTGGTTGCGCAACTGCGTGAAGTCGATGACCGCGTCCACGACGTGGTGGCGCCGACCGTCACCGACAAGCGTGAACAGGCCAAGGTCAAGGAACGTCTGATCGAGCGCGAGCAGGCCCTGAGCAAACACATGTCCGATCGCGAGAAGCAGGTACCGCCGGTCATCGCCCCGGCTCCGGCCAAGGCGCCGGAGCCAAGCAAGCGAGTGCAGAAAGAGAAGCAGGTGCCGTTGTTCGTCGACAGCGCCGTGGAAGGCACCTTGCCGCCGATCTCGATCCTTGATCCTGCGGAAAAGAAACAACTCAACTATTCGCCGGAATCCCTGGCAGCGGTCGGCCACTTGCTGGAGATCAAGCTCAAGGAATTCGGTGTCGAAGTCACCGTGGACTCGATCCACCCGGGCCCGGTGATTACCCGTTACGAAATCCAGCCTGCAGCCGGCGTCAAAGTCAGCCGCATCGCCAACCTGGCGAAAGACCTTGCACGCTCGCTGGCCGTGACCAGTGTGCGGGTGGTCGAGGTGATTCCGGGCAAGACCACGGTCGGTATCGAGATCCCCAACGAAGACCGGCAGATCGTGCGTTTCTCCGAAGTACTGTCGACCCCCGAGTACGACAACTTCAAGTCGCCGGTCACCCTGGCCCTGGGCCACGACATCGGCGGCAAACCGGTCATCACTGACCTGGCGAAGATGCCGCACCTGCTGGTCGCCGGTACCACTGGTTCCGGTAAGTCGGTGGGCGTGAACGCGATGATCCTGTCGATCCTGTTCAAATCCGGCCCGGACGACGCCAAACTGATCATGATCGACCCGAAAATGCTCGAACTGTCGATCTACGAAGGCATTCCGCACCTGCTGTGCCCGGTAGTGACAGACATGAAGGACGCCGCCAACGCCCTGCGCTGGAGCGTTGCCGAGATGGAACGTCGCTACAAGCTGATGGCGAAGATGGGCGTGCGTAACCTGTCCGGCTTCAACGCCAAGGTCAAGGAAGCGCAGGATGCCGGCGAGCCGTTGAGCGATCCGCTGTACAAGCGCGAAAGCATTCACGACGAAGCGCCGCTACTGCAGAAGCTGCCGACCATCGTCGTGGTGGTCGACGAATTCGCCGACATGATGATGATCGTCGGCAAGAAGGTTGAAGAACTGATTGCGCGTATCGCACAGAAAGCACGTGCCGCCGGTATTCACCTGATCCTCGCGACCCAGCGACCTTCGGTGGACGTGATCACCGGTCTGATCAAGGCCAACATTCCGACGCGTATGGCGTTCCAGGTGTCGAGCAAGATCGACTCGCGGACCATCATCGACCAGGGTGGCGCCGAACAACTGCTCGGTCACGGTGACATGCTCTACATGCCACCGGGCACCAGCCTGCCGATCCGGGTGCACGGCGCGTTCGTTTCCGACGATGAAGTGCACCGCGTGGTCGAAGCCTGGAAACTGCGTGGCGCACCGGAATACAACGATGACATCCTCAGCGGTGTTGAAGAGGCGGGCAGCGGTTTCGAAGGCAGCAGCGGTGGTGGTGACGGTGATGATCCGGAAGCCGACGCGCTGTATGACGAAGCCGTACAGTTCGTCCTGGAAAGCCGCCGGGCGTCGATTTCCGCGGTACAGCGCAAGCTGAAGATTGGTTACAACCGCGCTGCGCGCATGATCGAAGCCATGGAAATGGCCGGGGTCGTCACCTCAATGAACACCAACGGTTCGCGTGAAGTTCTGGCCCCGGGCCCGGTTCGCGACTGATTGCAAAAGCAAAGGGCGGGACAATGATGTGCCGCCGCTCTCCCAACGAGTATTCAAGAGGACTCCCATGCGTCTTATCCGCATGCTGTTGCCAGTACTGGCGCTGACCACGTTCACGGCCCACGCCGATGACAAGGACGTGGCGCGTCTGACCCAATTGCTGGAAACATCGAAAACCCTGACCGCGAACTTCTCGCAGCTGACCCTCGACGGCAGCGGCACGCAGTTGCAGGAAACTCGCGGTGATATGGTTCTGCAGCGTCCGGGCCTGTTCTACTGGCACACCGAAGCGCCAAACGAGCAGACCATGGTCTCCGACGGCAAGAAGGTCACCCTGTGGGACCCGGACCTGGAACAAGCCACCATCAAGAAGCTCGACGAGCGCCTGACCCAGACCCCGGCGCTGCTGCTGTCCGGTGACGTGTCGAAGATCAGCCAGAGCTTCGAGATCAGCGCGAAAGAGGCGGGCGGCGTGATCGACTTCACCCTCAAGCCGAAGACCAAAGACACCCTGTTCGACAGCCTGCGCCTGTCGTTCCGCAACGGCCTGGTCAATGACATGCAACTGATCGACAGCGTTGGTCAGCGCACCAACATCCTGTTCACCGGGGTCAAGGCCAACGAAGCGGTGTCGGCGTCGAAGTTCAAGTTCGACATCCCGAAGGGTGCTGACGTTATCCAGGAATAGTGCGCACGAGGTGGGCTTTTGTGGCGAGGGGATTTATCCCCGATTGACTGCGCAGCAGTCACCTTTTTTGGGGCTGCCTCGCAGCCCATCGGGGATGAATCCCCTCACCACAAGGTCATCAACCGGTTTCAGACAATCAGAGGTTTCAACGCTACGTGATGGATCTGTTTCGCAGTGCACCGATTGCCCAGCCACTGGCCGCGCGTTTGCGTGCGACCAATCTGGATGAGTATGTCGGTCAGGAGCACGTGCTCGCTCGCGGCAAGCCTCTGCGTGAGGCGCTGGAGCAGGGTGCCCTGCATTCGATGATCTTCTGGGGGCCGCCGGGCGTGGGCAAGACCACCCTCGCGCGATTGCTCGCGGAAGTCTCGGATGCGCACTTCGAAACGGTCTCGGCGGTGCTTGCCGGGGTCAAGGAGATCCGTCAGGCCGTTGAAATCGCCAAACAGCAGGCCGGCCAATACGGCAAGCGCACCATTCTGTTCGTCGATGAAGTGCACCGCTTCAACAAATCGCAGCAGGATGCGTTCCTGCCGTACGTCGAAGACGGCACGCTGATTTTCATCGGCGCCACCACCGAAAACCCTTCGTTTGAATTGAACAACGCGCTGTTGTCGCGGGCCCGCGTCTATGTGCTGAAAAGCCTCGACGAGACCGCGCTGCGCAAACTGGTACATCGCGCGCTCACCGAAGAGCGCGGGCTGGGCAAACGCAACCTGACCCTCAGCGATGAAGGCTTCCAGATGCTGCTGTCGGCCGCCGATGGTGATGGCCGGCGCCTGCTCAATCTGCTGGAGAACGCCTCGGATCTGGCCGAAGACAACAGCGAGATGGGCACCGAGTTGCTGCAAAGTCTGCTCGGTGACACCCGACGGCGCTTCGACAAGGGCGGCGAAGCGTTCTACGACCAGATCTCGGCGCTGCACAAATCGGTACGCGGCTCCAACCCCGATGGCGCGCTGTACTGGTTCGCGCGGATGATCGACGGCGGCTGCGATCCGCTGTACCTGGCCCGGCGCGTGGTGCGCATGGCCAGCGAAGACATTGGCAACGCCGACCCGCGCGCCCTGAGCTTGTGCCTGGCGGCGTGGGAGGTGCAGGAGCGCCTCGGCAGCCCGGAAGGCGAATTGGCGGTGGCTCAGGCCATCACCTATCTGGCTTGCGCGCCAAAAAGCAACGCGGTGTACATGGGCTTCAAGACCGCGCTGCGCGCCGCTGCCGAATACGGTTCGCTGGAAGTGCCGCTGCACTTGCGCAATGCACCGACCAAGCTGATGAAACAATTGGGCTATGGCGACGAATACCGCTACGCCCACGACGAACCGGATGCCTATGCCGCCGGCGAAGATTATTTCCCGGAAGAGCTCGAGCCGATCCCGTTCTATCAACCGGTGCCCCGTGGCCTGGAATTGAAGATCGGCGAGAAGCTCAACCACCTCGCCCAACTCGACCGTTTAAGCCCAAGACAGCGGAGAAAATAGTGCTTCCATTGATCGTTGCGGTCTCCGTCGGCGGGATTGCCGGCACCCTGTTGCGCTTCGCCACCGGCAATTGGGTCAACGCCAATTGGCCGCGGCACTTCTATACCGCGACGCTGGCCGTTAATATCGTGGGCTGTCTGCTGATTGGCGTGTTGTACGGCCTGTTTTTGATACGCCCGGAGGTGCCGATCGAGGTGCGTGCCGGGTTGATGGTCGGCTTCCTCGGGGGGCTGACGACTTTTTCATCCTTTTCACTGGATACGGTGCGCCTGCTGGAAAGCGGGCAAGTGCCGCTGGCCCTGGGCTATGCGGCGATCAGCGTATTCGGCGGGCTGCTCGCGACGTGGGCCGGCCTGTCCCTGACCAAACTTTGATAACGAGAAACCGACATGCTCGATTCCAAACTGTTACGTAGCAACCTTCAGGACGTAGCGGACCGCCTGGCTTCCCGTGGCTTTGCCCTGGATACCGCGCGCATCGAAGCGCTGGAAGAACAGCGCAAGACCGTCCAGACCCGCACCGAAGCACTGCAGGCTGAGCGTAACGCGCGTTCCAAATCCATCGGTCAGGCCAAGCAGCGCGGCGAAGACATCGCGCCGCTGATGGCGGACGTCGAGCGCATGGCGGGCGAGCTGAGTGCCGGTAAAGTTGAGCTGGACGCGATCCAGACCGAGCTGGACTCGATTCTGCTGGGTATCCCCAACCTGCCGCACGAATCGGTACCGGTTGGCAAAGACGAAGACGATAACGTTGAAGTGCGCCGCTGGGGCACGCCGACTGCTTTCGATTTCGAAGTGAAAGACCATGTCGCGCTGGGCGAGAAGTTCGGCTGGCTGGACTTTGAAACCGCCGCCAAGCTGTCCGGCGCCCGTTTCGCTCTGCTGCGCGGCCCGATCGCCCGTCTGCACCGCGCCCTGGCGCAGTTCATGATCAACCTGCACGTCAACGAGCACGGCTACGAAGAGGCCTACACGCCTTACCTGGTTCAGGCCCCGGCGCTGCAAGGCACCGGCCAGCTGCCGAAGTTCGAAGAAGACCTGTTCAAGATCGCTCGCGAAGGCGAAGCCGATCTGTACCTGATCCCGACCGCCGAAGTGTCGCTGACCAACATTGTGGCCGGTGAAATCGTCGACTCGAAACTGCTGCCGATCAAGTTCGTCGCCCACACCCCGTGCTTCCGCAGCGAAGCCGGTGCGTCGGGTCGCGACACTCGCGGGATGATCCGTCAGCACCAGTTCGACAAGGTTGAAATGGTCCAGATCGTCGAGCCGTCGACTTCGATGGAAGCGCTGGAAGGCCTGACCGCCAACGCCGAAAAAGTCTTGCAACTGCTGGGTCTGCCTTACCGCACCCTGGCGCTGTGCACCGGCGACATGGGCTTCAGTGCCGTCAAGACCTACGACCTCGAAGTGTGGATTCCGAGCCAGGACAAGTACCGCGAAATTTCGTCGTGCTCCAACTGCGGCGACTTCCAGGCCCGCCGCATGCAGGCGCGTTTCCGCAACCCGGAAACCGGCAAGCCTGAGCTGGTACACACTCTCAACGGTTCGGGTCTGGCGGTCGGTCGTACGCTGGTGGCGGTGCTGGAAAACTACCAGCAGGCCGACGGTTCGATCCGTGTGCCGGACGTGCTGAAGCCGTACATGGGTGGCCTTGAGGTCATCGGTTAAATGAAATATCTGCCGCTGTTTCACAACCTGCGCGGCAGTCGTGTGTTGGTGGTCGGTGGGGGGGAAATTGCCTTGCGCAAATCCCGCCTGTTGGCCGATGCCGGTGCGCTGCTGCGGGTGGTCGCACCTGAAATCGAAGCGCAACTGCGCGAACTGGTCAGCGCCAGCGGTGGCGAATGTCTGCTGCGTGGTTACGTGGAAGCGGATCTGGACGGTTGCGGGCTGATCATTGCCGCCACCGACGATGAAACGCTGAATGCGCAGGTCTCCAGCGATGCCCATCGGCGTTGCGTGCCGGTCAACGTGGTCGATGCGCCGCAGCTGTGCAGCGTGATCTTCCCGGCGATCGTCGATCGCTCGCCGCTGATTATTGCGGTGTCCAGCGGCGGCGATGCGCCAGTGCTGGCGCGGCTGATTCGCGCCAAGATCGAAACCTGGATTCCTTCGACCTACGGCCAACTGGCCGGTCTTGCCGCGCGTTTCCGCAATCAGGTGAAAAACCTGTTTCCGGATGTGCAGCAGCGCCGTGGTTTCTGGGAAGACGTGTTTCAAGGCCCGATTGCCGACCGGCAACTGGCCGGGCAGGGCACTGAGGCCGAGCGGCTGTTGCAGGCCAAGATTGATGGCGAAGCGACTGTTACTACCGGCGAGGTGTATCTGGTGGGGGCAGGGCCGGGTGATCCGGATCTGCTGACCTTCCGCGCCTTGCGCCTGATGCAGCAAGCCGACGTAGTGCTGTACGACCGCTTGGTCGCTCCGGCGATTCTTGAGCTGTGCCGTCGCGATGCCGAGCGCGTCTATGTCGGCAAGCGTCGCTCTGATCATGCGGTGCCACAGGATCAGATCAACCAGCAACTGGTGGATCTGGCCAAGGCCGGCAAACGCGTGGTGCGCTTGAAGGGCGGTGACCCGTTCATCTTCGGTCGCGGTGGTGAAGAAATCGAAGAGCTGGCGGCCCACGGGATTCCGTTCCAGGTGGTGCCGGGGATCACGGCGGCCAGCGGTTGCGCGGCGTATGCCGGGATTCCGCTGACCCACCGCGATTACGCGCAGTCGGTGCGCTTCGTCACCGGGCACCTGAAGGACGGTTCCACCGATCTGCCGTGGGCCGACCTCGTTGCCCCGGCGCAGACGCTGGTGTTCTACATGGGCCTGGTCGGCTTGCCGGTGATTTGCGAGCAGTTGATCAAACACGGTCGCAGCGCGGACACCCCGGCGGCGTTGATCCAGCAGGGCACCACGGTCAATCAGCGAGTCTTCACCGGCACGCTGGCCGACCTGCCGCGTCTGGTGGCGGAGCATGAAGTGCATGCGCCGACACTGGTGATCGTGGGGGAAGTGGTGCAGCTGCGCGAGAAGCTGGCGTGGTTCGAGGGTGCTCAGGCGCAGGTCTGAAAATCGAGTTGACCCCATCGCTGGCAAGCCAGCTCCCACAGGTTTTTGTGTTGAAACTGCAATCTTCAGTATCACCAAAATCCCTGTGGGAGCTGGCTTGCCAGCGATGAGGCCCTCAAAAACAATAAAAATCTCAGCCCCTGCGCCAGACTCCTTTGCCAGCCAAACGCGCCCGGTCATGCGCCACACTGAAATCCTGCTTCGGCCCCTTCGGCACAATCCCCGTCGGATTGATGGTCTTGTGGCTACCGTAGTAGTGATTTTTGATGTGCTGAAAATCCACCGTCTCGCCAATCCCCGGCCACTGATACAGCTCTTGCAGCCAGTTCGACAGGTTCGGGTAATCGGCAATCCGCCGCAGATTGCACTTGAAGTGCCCGTGGTACACCGCATCGAAGCGAATCAGCGTGGTGAACAGTCGCACATCGGCCTCGGTCAGGTATTCACCCGTCAGATAGCGATTGGCGCCCAGCACCCGTTCCAAGTGATCCAGCTCGGCAAACACTTCATCGAACGCCTCTTCATAGGCGTGTTGCGAGGTGGCGAACCCGGCGCGATACACGCCGTTGTTCACCGCCGGATAAATCCGTTCGTTCAGTGCATCGATCTCGCCGCGTAACGGTGCCGGGTAGAAGTCCAGTTCGTTACCGGTCAGGCCATCGAACGCGCTGTTGAACATGCGGATGATTTCCGCCGACTCATTGCTGACAATGCGCTTGAGCTTTTTGTCCCACAGCACCGGCACAGTGACACGGCCGGTGTAGTCCGGCGTGTCGGCGGTGTAGCGCTGATGCATGAAGTCGAAGTGGTCGAGCTTGTCGCCGGTCGAGCCAAGGGTCTGGTCGAAGGTCCAGCCGTTTTCCAGCATCAGCCAGCTGACCACGGACACGTCGATCAGGCTTTCCAGACCTTTGAGCTTGCGCAGAATCAGCGTGCGGTGCGCCCACGGGCAGGCGAGGGACACATAAAGGTGATAGCGCCCGGCTTCGGCGGCGAAACCGCCTTCACCGCTCGGCCCGGGCTGGCCGTCAGTGGTGACCCAATTGCGCCGTTGCGCCTGTTCGCGCTGAAAGGCGCCGTCTTTGCTGCTTTCGTACCACTTGTCCTGCCAGTGGCCGTCGACGAGTAAACCCATGATCAAGACTCCTGATTCCAATAAGCGTTGGAGCCGAGTCTATTCCGATGAGTTCGAACAAAAAGCGCAAAGATCGGGCGTCTATGATCGGTTAAATCGATTTGTTGCGCGCCGCCCAGTATTGCTCGGCGGTTGCGAACGCTTGCTCGCGGCTTTGACCGAGGCCGCGCAGGGCCAGGGCCATGGTCGAAATCAGGGCCATTTGCGGATAGCTGTCGACCACCTCGCCACGCCACACCGCTTTCAGATGTTCAACGTCCAGCGTGGCCGGTTTGACGTGGCGCTGGCTCGACAGCTGCGGCCATTCCTCGTCCCAGCTCTCGCCGCCCTTCGTGCCGTACAGATGACTGTCGGCATCCGGATTGATCTCGATTTCGCCGCCATCGCCCTTGACCACGATCGCCGTGTCGCCGAGCAGACCGCTGGCCTCGCGATGCACCGCTTGATAGCCCGGGTGGAAAATACTTTGCAGGCCACAACGGGCGCGCAGTGGATTGAGGATGCGTGCCAGCGAGTGAATCGGCGAGCGCAGGCCCATGGTGTTGCGCAGGTCGATCATCTTCTGCAACTGCGGCGCCCAGTCAATCAGCGGCATGAACGCCAGACCGCCGTGGTTCAGCGCGCTGCCGACTTGCTGCCAGGTGCGGCACAGCGGGATGTTCAGCTCGCCAAGCAGTTGTTCGGTGTACAGACGTCCGGCGGTGTGCGCGCCGCCGCCGTGCATGAAAATCCGAACGCCGTTTTGCGCCAGGCACTTGGCCGACAGCAGGTACCACGGCAGATGGCGTTTCTTGCCGGCGTAGGTCGGCCAGTCCAGATCGACATTCAGCGTTGGCGCTGAAAGGCGCTCGCGCAAGGCTTCGGTGAAACCGGCCATTTCCTCCGCGCTTTCTTCCTTGTGCCGTAGCAGCATCAGAAAGGCCCCGAGCTGGGTGTCTTCGACTTTGTCGTCGAGCACCATGCCCATGGCTTCCCGGGCTTCTTCACGGGTCAGGTCGCGGGCGCCGCGTTTGCCCTTGCCGAGGATCCGCACAAACTGTGCGAACGGGTGCTCGGCGGGCGTTTCGAGGGTCAGCGCTGGAAAGTCGGTCATAAGCAATTCGTCGGTTTGGGCAGGCCCGCCAGTTTCGCGGCGAGTTTGGCAGGGGTGCCTTTGAACAGTCGGTTCAGGTGCAGGCTGTTGCCTTTGTCCGGGCCGAGTTTGAGTGCGGTGTACTTGATCAGCGGGCGGGTGGCTGGCGACAACTGGAATTCCGCGTAGAAACTGCGTAGCAGTTCGAGGACTTCCCAGTGTTCGGGGGTCAGTTCGATGTCTTCAGCGGCGGCGAGGGCGCTGGCAACGTCATGGGACCAGTCGTCGAGGTCGACCAGAAAGCCGTCCTTGTCCAGTTCGATGGCGCGGGCGCCGACAGTCATCGAGTTCATAGCCAACTGTTGACCTTGTCGTGGTGGATCGACAGTTCGACGAACGCCGGGTAATCGATGGCTTCAGCCCAGTCGGGAGCAACGATGGCGCGGGCCAGCAGGTCTTCGGCGAGGGCGAACAGCTTGACCCGGCGCTCGTTCAGCGTGGCGAATGGCGCAGTGCCCGGTTGCAGGGCGTAAACCGCATCACCGGATAACAGTAAGGCGTCGGCAGCGCCGATCACGCGCAGGCAACTGCTCAGGCGATCATCGCCGAACGGGGAATGAGACAACACATGCAAAGTCGACATCAGAGGGTGATCACCTGGTCGTAACGGTCAATAAGGGCGGTGATTTCGCTGGCGCCGAGCGGCTGCGCTTCGTCCAGCGACAGCGTGCTCAGGCCACGGGCGCTGGCGCTGTCGGTGCAGTAGAACAGTTCTTCAACGCCGAACATCGGCAGCGCCTGCAGATTGGCACTGAGGTCTTTCTGTTGCAGGGCCTTGGCTTTCTGCCCGGCGGCCAGTTGCAACACGCCATCGTCGAGAAACAGCAGGCCGATCGGCAGATCGAACGCGCCGCCGGCCAGCACGACGTCCAGCGCTTCGCGGGCGCCGGGGCCGGACCATGGCGACTGGCGGCTGATGATCAACAGGGATTTGGCCATTTCACGCGCCTCCGAAACAGATCAGTCGATCGGCGTCCTGCACCGCATCGTGCAACTGCCCGAGGCCGGACAATTCCCACGGCGCGCTGACCGCGACGGCATCACGCTGGTAGCGTTTGGCTTCTTCGTCATTCAGTACGCCACGGCGCAAGGCGGCGGCGATGCACACCACACCGTCCAGTTGCTGCTCGCTGATGAACGCGCGCCATTGTTTGGGCAGGTCCAGTTCGTCCTGCGGGGTGACCACCGCGTCGGAGGCGTTGTAGACGCCGTCCTGATAAAAAAACAGCCGGACAATCTCATGCCCGCCGGCCAGCGCAGCCTGCGCAAACAGCAGGGCACGGCGCGAGGAGGGCGCATGGGCGGCGGAAAACAGCGCAATGGCGAACTTCATGACGGACTCGATCAGCAAAACTGCGGCCATGATAAAGCTTTATGACGGCAGCCGCGAAACCCAAGTGAAGCACATGCCCTCTGTGGGAGCGGGCTTGCTCGCGAAGGCGTTGGGTCATTCGACACATCTTTGACTGATGCACCGCTTTCGCGAGCAAGCCCGCTCCCACAGGATCGTATTTCAGCGCGGCATATAGCCCAGTTGCCAACGCCGCGGAATGCTCAGGGACAGCACGCCCAGCACCGCCGCCAGCAAGCCGCTGGCGAACAATGCCCGAAGTCCGAAATGATGTTCCAGCACTGCGCCGAGTATCGCGCCGATGAACATCCCGCTCCACGGCACCAGTTGCACCCGCCAGCCATTACGCCGCTCGCCGAGCATCCAGCGCCCCAGTCCACGGCCGAACCGCGACAGCGCTCCGGTCACGTATGTCAGGCCCACTGGCAGACCGTTTACTTCCTCGACCGCCGCGTTGAGCATGCCCATCGCGATGATCGCCGCCAGCAGCGCCGGTAGTTGCGTGTCATACGGCCAGGCGGCCGCCAGACAGAGCAGGGTGGCGATGCACAGCAACAAGGGCAGCGTGCGCCGGCCACCGAGGCGCCCGATCACGATCCCCAAGGCATTACCGATCACGAAGGTGACGACCAGGATGATCAGGCGCAAGGTCAGTCCGAGGTCGCCGTCACTGATCGCCACCGCCAGCCGCGTGGTGTTGCCGCTCATGAACGAAACGAAATCGCCGCTGGCCATGAAGCCGATTGCATCGGTCATGCCGGCGAGTACCGACAGGCTGGCCACCAGCGCCAGACCGATGCGCCCGCGCCATTTCTGCCGATGCAGATGCCCGGAGGTGGCGCGGTGAGTCGAAGTGGAGGGCAGCATCGGCGACGATATCCTTCAGCGGCGGTTACGGTTCCAGCCCATACAATTCGCAGTAATCTTCCCAGCGCATGTGGGCCATTTCCGCTACCTCGCGATGCACCTCCATGCGCTGGGCCTGATAGTCCTCGGGCGTTGCGGCCGTCAGGAGCAAGGTCAGTTCCCAGGCGAACAGGCCTTGATTCTCCGCCTCGGCCTCGAAGGCTTCGTGCAGGCGTTCTTCACGATACTGCGCAGCGGTTTCACCCTTGGCCTGGGCCAGCAGCGGATTGAGATGATCGAGGGTTTCGCGCAATTCGGGGCGCGCGTCGAGAAACAATTTCAGGGCTTGTTCATGTCGCTGGTCGGTGGGCGCCATGTGTGTTCCTTGTGAGGCTGATGACCCTAGGGTGCCGGAGCGGCTGCCGCATGTCGCGCTATAAATGCAGTAAAGCAGAACGATTTTGCCTGTTGCGGTGATACAGTCCGCTTTTTTCTGAATGAGCGAATGCAATGCGAATTCTGATGGTAGCGCTGGCCGCGACCGTGCTGGCTGGCTGCGCGGGTTCGGTGATGGACGATTCTCGCACCAAAGCCCCGTACAAGGTTCTGACTTCGGACAAGCCGGAGAAAGTTGTCGCTCAGTGCGTACAGTTCGGCTGGCAGGACGAAGCAGTGTTTGGCGTGGACGCCGGAGCGTATCTGCAACCGGGCAAGAAGGGTGGCTCGACGGTGTACACCCGTTCCGCAGAGTCATTTGTCGACGTGACCAGCGATGCGTCGGGAACCGTGCTCAACTACTACGCGCAGAAGGACGATTTTGTTGCCAAACGCCGGTTGGCGGCGTTGGCGACCTGTCTTTGATATTGCGTTGAAGCGGCTGCCGTTATCGCCAGCAGGCTCGCTCCCACTTTTGAAATGCATTCCATTGTGGGAGCGAGCCTGCTCGCGAAGGGTCCTTGAGGTTCAACCCTTCAAGCGCTTCTGGAAATAATGCCGGCTATGCCCCGGCGGGTAATCAACGATCTCGCCAAACTGGCTGAATCCCAGCTTCTCGTAGAACGCCGGCGCCTGAAAGTCGAAGGTGTCCAGCCAGATGCCCAGGCAGTTCTTCTCCTTGGCCAGATTTTCCGCCATGGCCATCAGTTCCGAGCCGATGCGTTGCCCGCGACCCTGTTCCGGGACGCACAGCAACTCGATGTACATCCACTGGAAGATCACACGGCCGTACAAACCGCCGAGAATCGCGTCGTGTTCATCGCGCACCAGCAGGGCGAAAGGTTCAGAGGTGGAACCACCGGTCCGGGCGTCGTTATACGCAATCAAAGGCTCGAGAATGGCTTTGCGCTGTTCTTCCGTAGGGTTCTGCGACAGCTCGATTCGCAACGTCATGTGCAACTTCCTTGTGAGATGAACCGCCAGCCTATCCTGCCCGGGGAGCGTCTTCCAAGTCCTTCCTCATCCCTTTGGAACCGCCGCTGTCGCGCCGGGGTCTAGCTTTTACAGCGTCATTCCGAACGCGGTTGATGAGGATCCCCCATGAATATTTTCGAAGCCCTTCGCGAAAGCCACGACCGCCAGCGCAGTTACGCCAAAGCCCTGGTCGAAACCAGCGGCGACACCCCGGAGCGGGTTGAGGCCTACAAACAGCTCAAGGCTGAACTTCAGGCCCATGAAACCGCCGAAGAACGCCACTTCTACATCCCGCTGATGGAGTTCGACAACGGTGTTGACCTCAGTCGCCACGCCATTTCCGAGCACCATGAAATGGACGAGATGATGGAAGAGCTGGACGAGACCGAGATGTCCAGCCCGGCGTGGCTGGCAACGGCGAAGAAGCTCTCCGACAAAGTCCATCACCATCTCAAGGAAGAAGAGCAGAAGTTCTTCCAGATGGCCGGCAAATTGCTCGATGACAAGCAAAAGGAACAACTCGCTGGCCAGTACGAAAAGGAGTACCAGGCGCAACTGCCATGAGTACTGAATGCCAGTTTTTGCAGTGTCGGCGTGTAGGCCTTTGGCCATGCGTTGGGTGGGTCTTGTCGTAATAAGCTGTATATTCATCCAGTGTTTTCGGCGTTTTTGACTTGAGACGCCGATTGACTGCGACAAAACCGCCGATGGACAAAAAAACCACCTCCGTTAGCTTGAAGGCCTCTCCTCGGACAGGAGAGTTCTTAAATCAACGGAGTGAAAAACATGAATCAACCACAAGCTCAAACCCAACTGCGACACGGTCGCGTCACCTCTCCAGCCAGCCGCGGTGCGGTAGCCATCGAGCAAGGATTGCTCGGTGCCTGGCAGGTCAACGAAATGGAAGGCGGCAAGAACTTCCCGGCGCTCACGGCAGGACCTTTTCCTGCTCCCTATGGCAGCGACAGTGACAGTGTCACGCCGCCCGCCGACGGTTACATCCTCAGCGGTGGCAAGACCGATGCCCGTGACTGCGTGAACTTCACCGACGAGGAAATGAGCAAAAAGCTCAATCGTCCGTTCAGCTGGCCACTGCTCAGTGTCACCCCGGGCCAGACGCTGGAAGTGAAGTGGGAATACACCGCGCCACACACCACCCGTGGTTATCGCTGGCTGATCACCAAGGATGGCTGGGATCCGAAACAGCGCATTTCCCGTGCACAACTCGAAGCGCAGCCTTTCGCCGAAGACTTCTACACTCAAGTGCCGTATTACAGCTATCCGGGGGAATTGAAGGCCAAGGTCAATCATTCGGTGAAATTGCCGGCCACCAAAAAGGGCCGTCACGTCATCGTGCTGATGTGGATCGTCGCCAACACCGGCAACGCGTTCTATCAGGCGTTCGACGTCGACTTCAAATAACGGCGTTACGCTCAACTCACAGGTTCTGAAGGATTAGAACATGTCAAATATCGACTTCACGCTAGTGCAAAACCAGGCGGCCGACGCGGCCTCGCTGATGCCGAGCATCGCCGGCAAAAAAATACTCATGGGCTTCTGGCACAACTGGCCGGCGGGTCCAAGTGACGGCTATCGTCAGGGCCGCTTCGCCGAAATCGCTCTGGAAGCGGTGCCCAAGGAGTACAACGTGGTCGCGGTGGCGTTCATGAAGGGCAGCGGGATTCCAACCTTCAAGCCCTACAACGTCTCCGATGCCGAGTTCCGGCGTCAGGTCGGCGTGCTCAACAGCCAGGGGCGGGCGGTGCTCTTGTCCCTGGGTGGCGCCGATGCGCACATCGAGTTGCGGGCCGGACAGGAACAACCACTGGCCAATGAAATCATCCGTCTGGTGGAAACCTACGGCTTCGATGGGCTGGACATCGATCTTGAACAGAGCGCGATTGATTTCGCCGCCAACAAGACCGTGCTGCCGGCCGCGCTGAAACTGGTCAAGGATCACTACGCAGGCCAGGGCAAGCACTTCATCATCAGCATGGCCCCGGAGTTTCCGTACCTGACCACCAATGGCAAATACGTCGGTTACCTGCAGGCACTTGAAGGCTATTACGACTTCATCGCGCCGCAGTTCTACAACCAGGGCGGCGACGGGGTCTGGGTATCGGAAGCCAATAATGGCAATGGTGCGTGGATCGCGCAGAACAACGATGCGCTGAAAGAGGACTTCCTCTACTACCTGACCGAAAGTCTGGTGACCGGCACCCGGGGCTTCACCAAAATCCCGGCGGACAAATTCGTCATCGGCCTGCCGGCCAACGTCGATGCGGCTGCCACCGGTTACGTGATCGACAGCACCGCCGTCGGCAATGCGCTCAAACGTCTGGCGATCAAAGGGCTGCCGATCAAGGGCCTGATGACCTGGTCGGTAAACTGGGACAACGGCGTCAGCAAGGATCGCGTGCCGTATGGCTGGGAATTCAGTCGGCGTTATGGACCGCTGATTCACGGAGCGAAAACAGCGGCACAGGAAACGGATGACACGTTGTCGCGCGTCGCCCGTTAGCAGCAATTAAAGAGCCCGGTAGCGCTGCCGGGCTTTTTTGCGTGGGCCAGGCAAACAATGCCCGGATGTGAGTCATAGCGGAGCGGGTTGTTTATCAGATCGGGACGCGCTCGATACATTGAGTGAATGACTTGACGAGATCCAGCAAGCAGGCAGCCGCCTGATTGATCTGCGCATCGGTAAGCGCCGCGTAGCCAATCAGCACGCCGGATTTGACCGCGTGACTGCTGGTGAATGCGGATACCGGTTGCAGGCAAAGATCGAAGAGTGCAGCCCGTGCGCAGAATTCTCTTTCATCAATGTCTGCGGGTAACCAGAGCACAAAATGTAATCCGGATTGCTCGCCGGAAATCTGCAGATCAGGGTTTTCTCGCAGCTTTGAGATCAGCAAATCGCGTCGATGTTGATACGTCTGTCGCGAGATGCGCAAATGCCTTACATATTTTCCGGTACAGAGAAACTGGTTGAGTGCGAGCTGACCCAGTATGCCTGGCGTCTGGCCGGTGTCTTCGATGAGGTTGATGACTTTCTTCTGTAAATGTTTGGGAATAACCATGAAGCCCAGACGAAAGTTGCTGAACAGGGTTTTATTGAAGCTGCCGCAGAAAATCACCCGGTCGTTTGTATCTATTGATTTGATGGCGGGCAGGGGAGCACTGCCATAGTTGTACTCGCTGTCGTAGTCGTCCTCGATGATGATCGCATTGGCTGCGGTCGCCGAGTCCAGGAGGGCCTTGCGGCGTGCCATGCTCATGCAGACACCCAAAGGAGCCTGGTGAGAGGGCGTGACATAAATGGCCTGAACCGGACTGGCGGGTGACAGCGCTTCAACGATCAGACCTGCATCGTCCACTGGAATATCGATGATTGTGTTGCCGGAACAATTGAATATCCGCCGGGCCCAGTAATAGCCGGGATCTTCCATGGCAACGACGGCCTCTTTTCCCAATAATCTGCTGATGAGGTCGAGACAGTGCCTGATGCCGTGGGTAATCACGATGTCCTGAGGTGAGCAGTCAATTCCCCGGTAGATCTGGATATGGTCGCAAATGGACTTGCGCAAGTTCTCGTCACCGCCGAGTGACGAGGCCGATACTGCGGTGGCGAGGTCTTTGGCGGAAGGTGTGCATAACGACTTTACATCTTTTTCTTCGAGCAATCCCGGATCGGCCAGTCTGGCAATAAACGGTACATACGGCTGTAAATAAGTAATGGGAGCAGGTGAATCGGATGACCGGTGAGTATCAAGTTCGACTTGCAGTTCCTTAGTTCTGGCGGCGGCGATCAGATTATCCGGCAATGTTGCGCAGACCACCGAGCCGGCACCTCGCTTGCGAATGATGAAACCTTCTTCGCGCAATTGATCGAAAACAGTTTCCAGGGTCCCTCGGGAAACTCCCCATCTTTGCGCAAGCGTACGCGTGGAGGGCAGCGCTTCGCCGGATTGGAGCCGACCGGAACTGATCAGGTGTTCAAGGAAACGGCACAGAAGCTGATGTTTGGTGGACAGCGAATGTTCGGTCAATTCGAACGGCAAGACTAGGTCGAGGCCAACTGGCCGCTTACCTCTGGTCATAGTGGTACACACCAAAATCCATTTAATGGATCTTCATCTTAGCGCGGCATACAAATACGCTCAACGCCGCTCAAGCTAACGCGTTGAGGGGTGGCGCGCGAGTCATTGGGGTCAAGAGAAACTGGATTGGTATAGGGATATCGTCGGCAATGACTGCTTTTGAAAAACTGTCAACACTCAATAAGACTAATCATCGCGAGCCGCAACTAAAGATTGCGATAGTCGGAGGGGGTGCAACAGCGATTAGTGTAATTGATGCGTTGCAGCGCGACGTTAAGCTGAAAAATATGGATGTTGCAATTACCCTCTATGAGCCTGACAAGAAAATAGGTCCAGGTCGCGCTTATCAAAACGATGGTGATTATGGATTGATTAATCGCCAGGCCCGATTCATGTCCGTGAAAAGTGACGATCCCCGGCACTTTGTAGGATGGGTCACTCATAAATATGGAAGTGCACTGGCGCAACTTGATTTCTTGCCCCGTCACTATTTTGGTGAGTACCTGTCCGATTGTTTTGCCGAGCAAGTGGCGCTGGCGCGCGACCTCAAGCGGCCGATTCGGGTGATCGGGCAAAAGGTCACCAGCCTGACAATGCACGATGACAAAGCGGTCGTCGGTGTCGAAAACGGGCCGCAACAAGTGTTCGACCGGGTGATTCTGTGCATTGGTACCGCTGAACCGGCGGATATCTTCTCGTTGGCCTGCTCCCAAAACTACATCGGCAATCCGTATCCGATGTGGACCAAGTTTTCCGCGATTGGCGGCGACGATCAGGTGGCGATCATTGGTTCCAGCCTCTCCGCTGTCGATGCAGTCCTGGCCCTGAATGCCCAGGGACACCGCGGCAAGATCGTCATGCTGTCGCGCAATGCGCTGCTGCCAGCGGTGCGCATGCCGCATCACGACTTCACTTACAAGGTCATCACCCGCGAACGCATCGAAGAGCTGCGTGATGAAGCGGGGATGATCTCCTGGTCGAAATGGCTTGGCCTGATCACCTTCGAACTGACGGCCCAAGGCGTGGATCTGGAGAAGCTCAAGGCTGAACTGGCGCCAGGTCAACTGCCGTTCGAGCGGCTGGAGCGCCATCTTCAAGCATCGGCTCGTGGGGAAAAGTGGCTGTCCATCCTGATTGATATTGCCAACGACTACGTCGAGCTGGCCTGGGACAGCCTGAGTGCGGGCGATCGCAGTTATTACATGGCCAACTATCACTCGATTTTCATGAGCCTGTGCAACCCGATGCCTCCGGCAACGGCCAACAAGTTGCGCAACATGCTCGAATCCGGGCACCTCGTGATTCGTCCTGGCCTGAAGGGCGTGGAACTGAGTCCCGGAGGCGGTTTCGTCCTGAATTACCAGGCAGGCGCCTGTCATGCCGACTGGGTCATCAACGCCACGCGTTCTGAAACCGGTGGTGTCGGGCAGACCGGTACCGAGCTGGTGTCGTCGATGGTCAACAATGGCGTCGCTCAGCACCATCCGTTTGGTGGCCTGCACGTGTCATTCGGTTCGCACAAGGTCATCGACCGCAGTGGCAAGGCCAGCGACGCTATTTATGCCTTGGGCCAACTGGCTGCCGGTAACCATTACTACACCAGTTCACTGGCCATGATCACACGTCAGATCGATCGGGTTCTGCCGCATTTGCTGACGACTGATCAATACCTCAAGGAGCTTTCTGCGTGAAATCCAGCCGCCCCGGAATCCTGTTACCTGCAGCGTTGTTGTCGGCCGTAATCGTGCCGCAGCTCGGACTCGGTCTGATGACGCCCACCGTTGCAAAACTGGCGGAGGAGTTTCGAGTCCCCCATGAGGCGATTCAGGAAACGTTTGTTGTTTACATGATCGGGTATGCGTTGTCCGTGGTATTGGCGGGGATTCTTGCCGATCGTATCGGAGCCCGTCGCGTACAGATTTCGGGGTTGCTGATTTGTGCTGCCGGGTGCCTGCTTGCAGCGTTCTCGGACTCCTTTTACCTGTTTGCGGTTGCGCGTTTCATGCAGGCCCTCGGAGGGTGTGTAGGGACCGTAACCACCAGGCTGATCGTGAAATCCGATTATCCGGAAAGCAAACGCCTGCGAATTCTCACCACCCTTGCCTCGGCGATAGCGCTCACGCCGTGTATCGCACCGTTGCTCGGCGGCGTGTTGTTACCTTCGCTCGGATGGCGCTGGATGATGGGCGGCGTGGGGATGTTCAATCTCGCGGCATTGGTGCTTTTCTGGCAGGTCGACACCTCTCCGGGGGCATCGGATTCGACGGGGCGCAGCATCATTGCCGTTTATGCCGCCAACTTCAAAAATGCGGATTATCTGGCTTATGCCGCCGGCATCAGTCTGGTGTGGATGAGTTACTTCGTGTTCCTGTCCTGTTCGACTTATGCGTTGCAGACGGAACTGGGCATGTCCAGCCTGGGTTACGGCGCGGTGATCTCCCTGTGCGCCGTCGGTTATGTGATTGGCAGTACGTTGGCGCGAGCATTGAGCGCCAGGTGGGCGTTGAACGAGATCCTGCTGCTTGGAAGCAAGGTAGGCATGGCCGGTTGCATGTTGCTGGGCATTCTGCTGTCGGTGTTTGGCAGTGTGCTGCCGGCGCTGCTGATTCCGATGGTGTTCATTCTGTTGTCGGTCGGGATGGTGATTCCCGCGACTCAGGCCGGGCTATTGAAGAGTGTCAGTCGTGATATCGGTATTTCCTCCGGGCAGTTTTTCTTTTTCCAGATGGCGGCGGGGGCCGGTTACGGTTTGCTGGTCAGTTCCTTTTCCGAACTGGGCGTTCGTGGCCTGGCACTGTTTATCGCCATTCCGATGGTCGTGTTGTTCGTTTTCCTGAATATGTCGCGGGCACTGTCGAAGTCCCCGGATGAGCAGTTGAAGGCAGTCTCTCGGACCTGAGTTTGCTGTTGCTGCGGCCCTGATAAAAAAACAAGGATGTGTAGTCGTGCAGTATCTGAAATCGCTGAAGTTGAACAGTGTGTGTTATGACATTCGTGGCCCGGCACTGGAGCAGGCCAGAAAGATGGAGGAGGACGGCCAGCGCATTCTCAAGTTGAATATCGGCAATCCCGCGCCCTTCGGTTTCGAGGCGCCCGACGAGATACTCCAGGATGTGATCCGTAATTTGCCGACGGCGCAAGGTTACAGTGACTCCAAAGGCTTGTTCAGCGCCCGCAAGGCCGTCATGCAGTACTGTCAGCAGAAGCAGATCGAGGGCGTCGGCGTCGACGATATCTACCTGGGCAATGGCGTCTCCGAGCTCATTGTGATGTCACTGCAGGCGCTGCTGAACAACCGCGACGAAGTGCTGGTGCCTGCTCCGGATTATCCGTTGTGGACCGCCGCGGTGAGTCTTGCCGGGGGCAATGCGGTGCACTACAGGTGCGACGAGCATCAGGACTGGTGGCCGGACCTCGATGACATACGGGCCAAAATCACCCCCAACACCCGAGCGCTGGTGATCATCAACCCCAACAATCCCACCGGTGCTGTGTATCCGCGAGACGTGCTGCTGGGAATGCTGGAGATCGCGCGCCAGCACAATCTGGTGGTGTTCTCCGACGAGATCTACGACAAGATTCTCTACGACGAAGCTGTGCACATCAGCACCGCCTCGCTGGCGCCGGACCTGCTGTGCCTGACCTTCAACGGGTTGTCCAAGTCGTACCGGGTGGCCGGGTTCCGCTCCGGCTGGCTGGTGATTTCCGGGCCGAAGCAGCATGCCGCCGGCTACATCGAAGGCATCGACATGCTGGCGAACATGCGCCTGTGCGCCAACGTTCCGGCCCAGCATGCGATCCAGACCGCGCTGGGGGGTTACCAGAGTATCAATGACCTGGTCTTGCCTCAGGGGCGCCTGCTCGAACAGCGCAACCGGGTGCATGAACTGCTCAACGCTATTCCCGGCGTCAGTTGCGTCAAGCCGATGGGCGCGCTGTACGCGTTTCCAAGGATCGATCCGAAAATTTGCCCGATCAAGGATGACGAGAAGTTTGTCCTCGAGCTGTTGATGTCGGAAAAGCTGCTGGTGGTCCAGGGAACCGCGTTCAACTGGCCCGCACCCGACCATTTCCGCGTGGTCACGTTGCCGGCATTGCCGGACATCGAAGACGCCATGGCGCGGATTCATCGATTCATCAGCAGCAGGTCAGTCAACAACCTGAGCGTTCGTCGAGTGGCGAATAACGCCCGGGACCTGTGGCCGGTCTTCTGATTCCAGAGGCAGATCAAGTAAGCAAGTTGTCATGCCAGACGTAAGTTCGTGGCAGGTGTGACAGCGCAAAGTGCCAGACGGCTGGATGCCACACTCGGCCATCTCTCTAAGTTGTGCAGCATAAAGGAATGAGTATGCGGAACTTTGATGCGCAGGTTTCTTATCGGGTCATGCTTTCTCAGGATGAGGTCAATCATCGTGGGGGCGGTTGGGAAAAAGAGGCCTTGAATGAACTGGAAGAGCGACTTGGAGCAGGGTCCGACTTTCCCTGCATCTTTTCCAAGAATGCATTCAAGAAGTCTTCGATCAAGTTTGTATTTGTCGACACTTTGGATGCTCAAGGGCTGGCGAAACTGGCTGAAGGGTTAAAAGAGTATGTAACGCTTTCCAGAACATGGAGTGGTTCAATCGAAGACGCTTATCCGCTCATCGTGTTCTTTTCAACCGATGCGATATCGGCGAGTACCGCGCAGGAGTATCAGGCCGCCGGGTGGGGCGTGCTGCAGAGCCTGCACTGGCTGGATGAAAGCCCGTGGCCGGACAGCGTCGATGTCGAACCGGAGTCACCGTTCTGGTCGATGTGCTTCGCGGGAATGCAACTGTTTGTGAACATGAGTTCTCCCGCACACAAACTTCGCAAGAGCAGAAACCTCGGGTCGAGATTTGCGTTGGTGATTAATCCGCGTGAACGCTTCGATGTATTTGCCGGCGATACCGTGGGCGGACGTAATGTTCGCGCCAATATTCGCAAACGCATCCTTAAATATGATTCGGTGCCCCACGCCTTGCAATTGGGCGGCTTCGGCTCTGACGCCAAAGAGTGGTGGCAATACGGTTTGATTGAAGAAAATGCAGAGCGCACGGATGTTTGCCCGTTCAAACATTCCAGCCATGAAAATAAAGAGGAAGCCTGATGTTCAAGTTGATTGTATCCAACGGCAGAGTGGCAGACCGCACGGCATTTACCCGTATCGGCGCGTTGAAGGCCGCGTCGGCACTTGAAGCAAAGTACGGTGTAGCGCCGCTGTATATCGGTGACGGCAGCTGCGAGCCGGCGGCCGATAACTGGACAGTCAGTCTGCCGGCAGGACGTGAGCAGATCGATTCGCTGCATCGCGCCGTGGCCTGTGCGGTAGAGGAGCAGCAACTCACAGTGGTCATCAACGGCACCTGCCCGGCCAGCCTGGGCAGCGTACCTGCGGTTGCCAGACATTACCCGGACCTTTGTCTGGTGTGGGTCGATGCCCATGGTGACTTCAATATTCCGACGACCACTGACACGGGCTACCTGGGCGGGATGGTGGTGTCGGCATTATGTGGCCTCTGGGACAGCGGCTGTGGCGCCGGCGTGCGTGCGGAGAACGTCATTCTGGTCGGCGCGCGTGACATCGACGGGCAAGAGCAGCGTCTGCTGAGCGCCAATAATGTGCGCACGCTTTCTCCGCAGCAGGCAACCGCCGAAGCGGTGCGCAGCGCGATCGGCCAATCGAAGGTCTGGGTGCACATCGATTGGGACTCTCTTGAGCCTGGCTACGTTCCCGCTGACTACGCAGTGCCTGACGGTCTGCTGCCGCAACAGCTCGCGGCGATCCTGGGAGCAATTCCGCTGGAGCAGATCGTCGGCCTGGAAATCGCCGAGTTCAACGCCTCCTGCGATGCGGCGACGGCACAGCGTGCGACCCAGTGCATCATCGATATCGTTGACCCGCTCCTGTCCAAGGCGTGTCTTGAGGCGAGTGTGTGCCATGCATAAACCGCCTGCTGCTGCCCGGCTGCGTTTCAGCAAGATGCACGGTGCGGGCAATGACATGATCATCCTCGATCTGCGTGATGCGCAGGATCCGTCGCGGGAATTGTGCAAGTACCTGGCTAACCGCCATAAAGGTATCGGCGCCGATATGGTTCTGGGCGTCAAGGCTGCGCGCAATCCATCGTCCGTGGCCTCGTTCGACATCTGGACGGCGCAGGGCGAGTCCTCCCGGCAATGCGGCAACGGCGCGCGGTGTGTCGCCGCATGGCTGGTTCGGGCAGGCCTGACGGAGGCGTCCGAGTTCACCCTCGACAGTCCTTCCGGTACCCACCGGGTCCGGGTCATGGAGGACGGCAACTATCAGATCAGCATGGGCGCACCGAATTTCTCGCCCGCCGCCATCCCGGTGTTCGGCTTCGACCAGGCGCAGTCGGCTTATCAACTCGAACTCGCCGGGCAACACTTGGCGTGTGCGGCGGTATCGATGGGCAACCCGCATGCGGTGATCGAGGCCGAACGTGATCAGTATGAGATTCCAGCTGTCGGCAGCGCCCTGCAAAACTCCGGGTATTTCTCCCCTGACGTCAACGTCGGGTTTGTACAGCTGCAATCGCGCAACAGGATAAAACTCAAGGTCTACGAATTCGGCGCAGGCGAGACGCTGGCCTGCGGCAGCGGTGCCTGCGCGGCGGTCGCGGTGCTGGCGCGGGCCGGGCGGGTCGACCGCTCGGTCGATGTCGAACTGCCCGGCGGAACCCTTGAAGTGACATGGGAGAGTGACTTGTCCGCGATGTACCTCTCCGGCCCTGCTGAATTCGTATTTGATGGAGAACTCGCTCATGCCGTTGTATGAAAGCATTCTGGACACGATCGGCCGTACGCCAATCGTCAAGCTGCAAAGGCTCGCCCCGGAACACGTCAGCATTTATGTGAAGGTCGAGTCGTTCAACCCCGGTGGTTCGGTCAAGGACCGGCTGGCGCTGGCGGTGGTACTCGACGCCGAAACCAGAGGCCTGTTGAAGCCTGGCGATACGATCGCCGAATGCACCTCCGGCAACGTCGGCATTGCGTTGGCGATGGTTGCCGCGGCGCGCGGCTATAACTTCGTGGCGATCATGTCCGACAGTTACTCGATCGAACGGCGCAAGCTGATTCGCGCCTATGGCGGCAAGGTTCTGCTGTTTCCTGCTCATCTGGGCAGCAGCGGCGGCAACCAGATTGCCGATGAACTGGCACAGAAATTTGGCTGGTTCAGATCGCGACAATTCGATAACCCGGCCAACCCTTCCTATCACCGCGAAACCACCGCCACCGAAATCCTCGGTGATTTCGCCGGTAAACGCCTGGACTACTTTGTCACCGGTTTCGGCACCAGCGGCACGCTGACCGGCGTTGGCCAGATGCTGCGAGTCGCGCGACCTGCGGTGCAGATCGTTGCCGCAGAACCGGAAAATGCTGCGTTGCTGTCGGGCGGCACCTGGGGCGTGCACCAGATCCAGGGACTCGCGCCCAACTTCACGCCGACCATCATGGACAAGACCGTCATCGATAAAGTCCTGACCGTGAACGAGTACGAAGCACGTGACACTTCGCAGCGCCTGGCCAGGGAAGAGGGGATCTTCGTCGGCATTTCTTCGGGCGCTTCGGTCGCCGCAGCGTTGAAGGTTGCCGAGACCGCAGCGGCCGGTTCGGTGCTGCTGGCCATGTTGCCGGATACCGGTGAACGTTATCTCTCGACGTTCCTGATGGACGGCATCGCCGAAGGTTCCGACGATGACTGGTTGCAGTCGCTCGAGCCGTAACAGGCAACCGGTTACTTGGCGAAGCAGGCGCTCTAAGGGATTAGCATCATGGTGGAAACTCTTCCGGCAGCAGATTACATCGAGTTCGCGCGCCCGTTTCCAATGCATCGTGGAGGTGTACTGGAAGATTTCAGGCTGACGTATGAGACGTTCGGGCAACTGAATGATCGTCGCGACAACGTCGTCCTGGTTCTGCCCGGCATGTCCGCCAACAGCCACGTCTGCAGTGTCGCCCGCGATCCTGAGGCGGGCTGGTGGGAGGACTTTGCCGGTTCAGGCAAGCCGATCGATACAGACCGCTGGTATGTGATCTGTTTCAACTATCTGGGTGGTTGCAAGGGCTCGACGGGGCCGCTGTCCACCGAGCGGGCGAGTGGCAGGCCTTACCAGTCGCGCTTTCCCGAGCTGAGCATCGAAGACATCGTCGACACGATCGTCATGGCCGTGAAAGCGCTGGGCATGGCGCAAGTGACCTGCCTGATCGGCGCTTCGATGGGTGGCATGTGTGCGCTGGCCCTGTTGACCCGGCATCCGGGGTTTGTCCGGCATCACATCAACCTGTGCGGCGCGGCCAGTTCGCTTCCCGTGTCCACAGCCTTGCGTTCATTGCAGCGGGAAGCCATCCGCAGTGATCCGCTGTGGGCCGGTGGCGAGTATTCGCCGGATGCGCGCCCGATCCACGGCATGACGCTGGCCCGCAAGATCGGCCTGTTGAGTTATCGCTCCGGCGCGCAATTGAATCGCCGTTTCAGCCGCTGCGATCAGGCGGCGGGGAAATCCGCCGGCATGATCCACGACTTTGAAGTCGAGGATTATCTGCAGGCCAATGCCTGGCGATTCGCGCGGGATTTCGACCCCAACAGTTATCTGCAGCTAAGCCGCGCAATTGATCTTTATGCCTGTCTGACGCCGCCGCAGGGCGGTTTTCAGACTGCCGGGCTGGAGCAGGTTCTGGTGGTCGGCGTCGAGAGCGACACGCTGTTTCCTGTTGCGCAACAGCAGCACATCGCTCAAGGGCTCGAGCAGGATGGTGCCGAGGTGACCTTTGTCCGGCTCGATTGCCCGGACGGCCACGACGCCTTTCTGACCGATCTGCGGGCGTTCGGGCCGCTGCTGGAACATTTCATGAATCGTATTGGTTCCGTCCTTCCTGCGGGCAGGGCGGAGCGTTGTCTGGAGTTGCACGATGAACGATTTTGACAAGGTTGCATTGGTGACCGGTGCCAACCGTGGCATCGGTTTCGAGGTGGCGCGACAACTGGCCGCCGAGGGCGTGACGGTGGTGCTCAGTGGCAGGAATTATCAGGCTGTCGCTCAGGCGGCCGATGAGCTGACCGGCAAGGGCCTGAAGGCGTTCCCGTGCCTGCTGGATGTCACGGATGAAGACAGCATCGCCTCGGCGGTCAAATTGCTGGAGGCGAAGTTCGGTCGACTGGATATCCTGATCAATAACGCGGCGATCCGTATCGAATCCTACGGGTTGAACCCTTCGCAACAACCACTTCAACAGTGGCGCCAGACGTTTGAAACCAACCTGTTCGGCATGGTCGCGGTGACCCAGCATTGTCTGCCGCTGATTCGTCAATCTGCGGCCGGACGCATCGTCAACGTATCCAGTCTGCTGGCATCGCTCACCACCCATACGGACGTCGATTCCTACGCCTATTCACCGATGTTCAAATCCTTGCCGGGCTACAGCGCCAGTAAAAGCGGGGTGAATTCGTGGACGGTTCATCTGGCTTACGAGCTTCGCGACACGCCCGTCAAGGTCAATGCCGTGCACCCCGGTTACACCAAAACCGGCATGAATGACGGCGCCGGTGATCTCGATGTGCAGGAAGGCGCGCGGACCAGTGTCGCTCTGGCATTGATCGGTGCCGATGGCCCCACGGGCACTTACCGCCATCAGGACCGCGTGATTCCCTGGTGAGTCGTCGCTGTTTTTCTGCTTTTAACTGTTCAGTAGAAAGGATTCTTCATGATTAAGCTTGCACTCGTCACCGATAAGCCGAACCTGCACATTGACTACGACATGCCGCCATTGCTTGAAGCCTGCAAGCAACTGTCGATCAACGCCGATGTGTGTTTCTGGGACGATCCGTCAGTCGATTGGGCGGCGTATACCGCGGTATTGATCCGCTCACCGTGGGACTGCATTGAAAGCCTCGACGAATTCTTTGCCTGGTGCGACAAGGTGCATGCACTGACCTGCCTGTTGAACGTGCCGTCCGTGGCCCGGTGGGGTTTGAACAAGTTGTACCTGAAGGACATTGCTGCGCGCGGCGTGCCGATTATTCCCAGTGTGTTCCTGGCGCCCGACGATGCTCCCGAGGGTTATCTGGCTGAGTTCCTCGATGCGAACACCGATAGCCACGAATTTGTCGTCAAACCGACGATCGGCTCGTATTCGCGCGGGGTGAAACGGTTTGTCCGCGGCGGTTCCGAGGCCGCGCTGGCGCACATTCGCGCGCTGCAAAAGCGCGGTTCGCATGTGATCATCCAGCCGTACATCACCACCATCGACACTTACGGCGAGACGGACCTGACCTTCTTCGATAACACCTTCAGCCATTCCATTCGCAAGGGTGCCATGCTCATGGCAGACGGTACGGTGAATGTGCCGACCCCCGAATTTCGCCAGCCGCGCGAGGCGGATGCCGAGGAGCAGGCGGTGGCGCTATCGGCGCTGGTGGCTTCTGCCGAGGTGCTCGGGCTTGAGCTGCCGTTGCTCTACGGCCGGGTCGACGTGATCCGCGACTATGACGGTCGGCCGATGATCATGGAAATGGAGATCTGCGAGCCTTCGCTTAACCTGCCGTTTCGCGCCGACAGTGCGATGAACCTGATCAAAGGCGTGCTCAAGCGCATCGACCGGCACCTGGTCGATCTCTGACAACCTCCGCGAACGCCAGTAAACAGGCCCGACAGCATTGCCGGGCTTTTTTTGTGCGCGCGATTATTCGACTATGGGCGTTTTCCGATGGCACAAGGAACAGGCGTCATGACCAAGACAGCCGAGCGGGTCAACATTGTCGATACTCAGGTGTTGTCCCACGACTGGTATCTGTTGCAGAAAATCACCTTCGACTATCTGCGCAACAACGGTGACTGGCAGCGGCAGACTCGCGAAGTCTACGACCGTGGCAATGGCGCGGCGATTCTGTTGTTCAACCGCGAAAAGCGCACGGTGGTGCTGACCCGCCAATTTCGCTTGCCGGTGTTCGTCAACGGCCACGACGGCTTGTTGATCGAAGTGGCGGCGGGGCTGCTGGAAGGTGCGGCGCCGGAACAGCGGATCCGCGATGAGGCCGAAGAGGAAACCGGTTACCGCGTGCATGAGGTGAAGAAGGTCTTCGAGGCCTACATGAGCCCCGGCTCGGTGACCGAGAAGCTGCACTTTTTTATCGCCGAATACGACGCGAAGTCGAAGGTCAGCGAGGGCGGCGGCCTGGAAGAGGAAACCGAAGAACTGGAAGTGCTGGAGTGGCGCTTCGATGAGGCACTGGCGGCGTTTCAGCGCGGCGAGATCTGCGACGCCAAGACCATCATGCTGTTGCAATACGCGGCGATGAATAACCTTTTCGACAGCTGATTCAACGCCAATCCATTGTGGCGAGGGCATTTACGGGGTTAAAACAGGTCGCCTGTTCTACCGACATCAGACCAGTCACCCCCCTCCAGTGTCAGCAACCGCTCCTTGGCCTCAAGCCCACCCGCAAACCCGGTCAACTTCCCGGACGCGCCGATCACCCGATGACACGGCGCCACAATCGAGATCGGGTTACGCCCGTTCGCCGCGCCCACCGCACGCACCGCCGTCGGGTTGCCGATCTGCTCGGCGATCTGGCTGTAGGTGCGGGTTTGGCCAAACGGAATGGTCAACAGCGCCGCCCAGACCTTTTTCTGAAAATCGGTGCCGACAAAATCCAGTTCCAGGTCGAAGCGATCACGCTTGCCGGCAAAATATTCCTCAAGCTGCTGCGCGGCTTGCTGCAGCAGCGGATTGTCCGGCGCTTCCGTCATCGGCCCGAGGCGCACTCGGCCCGGTTTGTCGTTTTCCCAGAGGATGGCCGCCAGTCGTGAGCCGTTCGCAACCAGCTTCAATTCGCCGACCGGTGAGGGCAGGGTGATGAACGTGTACGACATGGGCAGAACTCCGGATCGGTACGGCGAGAGCGCCCAGCATACTGCCTGAGCGGGGAGGCGCAAATCGCAATAGCGACCATACTGCTTGGTGCTTTTGCTGCGTTCCCCTCTGTTCTGCACAGAACCCGAAAACAAAAAGAGATCGACTCATGAAGTACGAACCTTTGGCCAAAACGCTGATTGCGACGTCACTGGCACTGAGCTGCCTCATGGCCCACGCCGCTTCCGTAGCACCGGTTGCCGCCGAAAACGGCATGGTGGTCACCGCTCAACACCTGGCCTCACATGTCGGCGTCGATGTGTTGAAAAACGGCGGTAACGCGGTGGATGCGGCGGTCGCTGTGGGCTATGCGCTGGCGGTGGTGTATCCCGCCGCAGGCAACCTCGGCGGTGGCGGTTTCATGACCATTCAACTGGCGGACGGGCGCAAGACCTTCCTCGACTTCCGCGAAAAGGCCCCGCTGGCGGCGACCGCCAACATGTACCTGGACAAGGACGGTAACGTCGTCCCGGATCTGAGCACCCGTGGTCACCTCGCCGTGGCAGTGCCGGGCACCGTGTCGGGCATGGAGCTGGCGCTGAGCAAGTACGGCACCAAACCGCGCAAGGACATGATCGCTCCGGCGATCAAACTGGCGGAAGACGGCTTCGAGCTGGAGCAGGGCGACGTCGATCTGTTGGACTACGCCACCGATGTGTTCAAGAAGGACATGCGTGATTCCGGCTCGATCTTCCTGCACAACGGCGAGCCGATGCAGGTCGGGCAGAAGCTGGTGCAGAAGGATCTGGCGAAAACCCTGCGCACCATTTCCGAAAAAGGTGCTGACGGTTTCTACAAAGGCTGGGTGGCCGACGCCATCGTCACGTCCAGTCAGGCCAACAAGGGCATCATCACCCAGGCCGACCTCGACAAATACAAGACCCGCGAACTGGCCCCGGTGGAGTGCGATTACCGTGGCTACCATGTGGTTTCGGCGCCACCGCCAAGCTCCGGCGGGGTGGTGATCTGCGAGATCATGAACATTCTCGAAGGCTATCCGATGAAGGATCTGGGCTTCCATTCGGCCCAGGGCATGCACTACCAGATCGAAGCGATGCGCCACGCTTACGTGGATCGCAACAGCTATCTGGGCGACCCGGATTTTGTGAAGAACCCGATCGAGCATCTGCTGGACAAGAACTACGCCACCAAGCTGCGCAACGCGATCCAGCCGCAGAAGGCCGGGATCTCCGCCGAACTGAAACCCGGCGTCGCCCCGCATGAGGGCAACAACACCACGCACTATTCGATCGTCGACAAGTGGGGCAACGCAGTGTCGGTGACTTACACCCTCAACGACTGGTTCGGCGCCGGGGTGATGGCGAGCAAGACCGGGGTGATCCTCAACGACGAGATGGATGACTTCACCTCCAAGGTCGGCGTGCCGAACATGTACGGTCTGGTGCAGGGCGAGGCCAACGCCATCGCCCCGGGCAAAACCCCGCTGTCGTCGATGAGCCCGACCATCGTCACCAAGGACGGCAAAGTGGTGATGGTGGTCGGTACGCCGGGTGGCAGCCGCATCATCACCGCGACCTTGCTGACCATGCTCAACGTCATCGACTACGGCATGGGCCTGCAGGAAGCGGTCGACGCGCCGCGTTTCCACCAGCAATGGATGCCGGAAGAAACCAACCTCGAAGACTTCGCCGCCAGCCCGGATACGAAGAAGATCCTCGAGAGCTGGGGCCACAAATTCGCCGGGCCGCAGGATGCCAACCACATCGCCGCGATCCTGGTCGGCGCGCCGTCACTGGGCGGTAAACCCGTGGGCAAAAACCGTTTCTACGGGGCCAACGATCCACGGCGTAATACCGGGTTGTCATTGGGTTACTGAGAGGCGTAAAACAGGCGGCGGGGCTTGGCTCCGCCCCCTGTCTCAAGGATCGATCAAGGAAGGCCCATCATGTCTACTGCATTGCTGATCATCGACGTCCAACAGGCTCTCTGCTCAGGCGAGTATCAGTGCTTCGACATCCACCGTGTGATCGACACCATTAACCAGCTCAGCACGCGTGCGCGTGAGGCGGGCGTGCGGGTGGTGCTGATTCAGCATGAGGAAAAGGACAGCCCGCTGGCCCATGGGGCCGAAGGCTGGCAACTCGCCGACGGCCTGCTGACGGCCGCGCAAGATCTACGCGTACGCAAAACCACCCCCGATTCCTTCTACCACACCGAGCTGGGCAAGCTGCTGCCCAGCGAAGACTTCGAACGTCTGATCATCTGCGGCCTGCAGACCGACTACTGCGTCAACGCCACCGTGCGCCAGGCCCATCAGCTGGGTTACGACGTGGTGCTCGTCGCGGACGCTCACTCCACCGTCGACAACGGCAACATGAGCGCCGAAGACATCATCGCCGAACACAACAAGGACCTGGCGCACCTGACCGGCGCCACGGCCCGGGTCGACGTCAAACCCGCAGCCGAGATCACTTTCTAAAACCAGCGCATACCCCTGTGGGAGCGGGCTTGCTCGCGAAAGCGGTGGGCCTGTGACGCATGTGTTGGCTGACCCGACGCCTTCGCGAGCAAGCCCGCTCCCACAATGATTGATGGTGTTCACCAATTCCCACGCCCAGCGCATACCCCTGTGGGAGCGGGCTTGCTCGCGAAAGCGGTGGGCCTGTGACGCATGCGTTGGCTGACCCGACGCCTTCGCGGGCAAGACCGCTCCCACAATGATTGAGGGTGTTCACCAATTCCCACGTCCAGCACAAATCCCCTGTGGGAGCGAGCTTGCTCGCGAAAGCGGTGGACCTGTGACGGATGTGTGGGCTGATCCGACGCCTTCGTGAGCAAGCCCGCTCCCACAATGATTGGTGGTGTTCACAGATTCCCTTGCCCAGCACAAACCCCCTGTGGGAGCGAGCTTGCTCGCGCTGGGCTGCGTAGCGGCCCTCATTCCTCAAGTCGCAAACAAAACCCCACGAATCTCCCCAACCCGCGGGGCCACGACGCCCTCCAGCACCAGCCGCGTAATGGTCTCGGCTGCCGTCGCGTAATCCTCATCCTGCGGCACTGCGCGCCCGGTGATGCAGCCCATTTGCCAGCCAATATTGGTGTAGGTGCGGGTCGCCGACCAGATGAACAGCATCAAGTGCTCAGGGTCCACCGGGGCCAGCAGGCCGCGCTCGATCCAGCTGCGCAGGCACTCGACGTTGCGTCGGGCTTCGGCGTGCAGCAGGTCGCGGCATTCGTCTGGCAACTGGCGCCCGCCGAGCAGCAGCTCGCCGCTGAATACCTTGGCAATCGCCGGGTGTTCACGGGCGATGCGGATGCGCGCGGCGATGTAGGCGCGCAGGCCGATCATGGGATCGTCGCTTTCGCGCAACGCCGCTGAGGCTTCCAGCAGCGGTTCGACAAACTCCAGCAGAACCTTGGAATAGAGGTTTTCCTTGGTCTGGAAGTAGTAATACAGGTTGGCTTTGGGCACGCCGGCGCGGGCGGCGATGTCGCGGGTCTGGGTCGCGTCAAAGCCGTTGGCGGCAAATTCTTCGCTGGCAGCGGCGAGGATCAGTTGCTCGTTGCGTACGCGGATGGCGCTCATGGGAACACGTTGTGAATAGAAGGCATGGGCAGATACGGGCAATTTCGGTTTCGCAATATACAAAACTATATAGCGGCGAAGCCAGCTAACTGTTCCACTTGCGACAGGGCTGAGCGGATATTTTTGTGTAAATTTCCCGATTCAGTCTTTCCTCAAGCGAGCGCTCTCTCTAGAATCCGCCCCGCCTCCGCAATGGAGGCTCATTGCTATCATTTGGCTCGGTTCACATAGGGAAGACAACATGCAATTCGGGAAAATCCTGGCGCTGGGCCTGGTGCTTGCGCTCGGTGGCTGTGCCAGTTTCACCAAAGACGAAGTGGCGCCGGTCAAACTGCCATCGATGGCCAGCTACGCCAACAAACCCAATGTCTATGTGGACTTCGACTTCTATCAGGGCGAGCCGAAAAGCGCTTCGGCCGTAGAAGTGCCGCAGGCGCGTGACCAGCTCAAGCCTGAGCTGCAAAAGATTCTGAGCGATTCAGGCCTTTTCGGCCGTGTCACCCTGGACGAGTTCCAGAAGCAACCGGGCGACTACAGCCTGCGTCTGAAAATGTACAACCATCCGCCGAATGCCGGTTCGATGGTGCTGGGCTTCATCAGTGGTTTCAGCCTGGGGGTGATCCCGGCATACGGTACCGATCAGTACACCATGAGCCTCGAAGCCGTCGACGGCACAGGCCAGGCCCTGACCACCGCGAGCAACCATGATGCGGTCGGTACCTGGATCGGTATCTGGTTCATTCCGCTGATGGGCAACACCCCGAAGGCGGCGGTCAACGACACCTTCGCCCGCCAGGTCAACGCGCTGCTCAAGCAGATGATCGACAACAACAACCTGAAATACTCGGCACTCGAGCCCCGTAATCCACGGGCCTGATGCCAAAAAAAAGAGCCGCAATCGCGGCTCTTTTTTTCGCCCTTACTTCAGGGCCTGGATGAACTGCGGATCGCTGTACAGTTCCTTCAACAGATCACGCAGCATCGGGTTATAGGCGTTGACCGCATTCGGAATCGCGATGAAACCAAAGAAGCTGCTGCTCCACTGGCTGCTGACATGCTTGGTCGCGTCGTAAACCACGTTCTGCCCATTAAGCAGGGTGAAGCGTGCCGCGAGTTGGCCTTCGCCTGTGCCCATGCCGGCCGACAGGTTGTTCTTCACCACCAGCACTTTCAATTGACGCTGAGCCTGCGGATCAAGCAGACCGGCCTTGCGCAGTTCTTCGGTGATCGCGTCCTGGATATGCGCCGGGATGCTGCCGGATGGCGAGCGCACCGGGTTGGCTCGAACTGTCAGCGAACCTTCGCCAGACTCGGCAGTTACCTGAGGATTGCTGATCGCTTGCAGGGGCGGGGTCTGCTTGAGCTTCTGAACGTTTTCGAAGCTCGGCTCATAGCGGGTCATGGTCATGCCACAACCTTGCAGCAGCACTGCCAGCATCGGGATCAACAACAGAGACTTTTTCACGGCGTTTCCTTGCGTGAGGAATAAGGGGGGCGAATTATGGGCAGAGTGCCATCATTGAGCAACCGACTTCACCGTGAAGCGCTCAGAGCTTCAACAGATTCTCGATCTGCGCCAGTTCCCAGGTACTGAGCAGATTCACCGGGTCGGTGCCGTAACGGCTGTTGAATTGCCATTCGCGGCCATCCGGGCAGCGGCACTGTTCACAGTGATGCAAGTGCCCACCCTCAAAATCAAGCAACAGGCGCCAGCCCTCGATATCGACCGCGATCAGTCCGGCATCACTGGGTGTCTTGGATCTGTTGAACATCAGCACGCCCAGCGCAGCCTCGCGCAAGCGCTGGCAAACGTCGCGGGCGGTCAGCAATGCAGTCATGGTCGTACTCGATGGGGGCAGAAGCGCGTCAGGATAAATCGCGCGTCGACGGGTGTCAGCGATCACTGGCCCGATTCCGAACTATTCCGTAACATCCGCACCCCTCATTTTCGCGAACATCCGCGGCCACCCTCGTTGGCCGCTCAGTCAGGTAAGCCATGAAACCAAAACGTCTGCGCGCCGATGTCCTGGCCGGACTCACCACCTCATTTGCCCTGTTGCCCGAATGCATTGCGTTCGCGCTGGTGGCGCATCTCAATCCGCTGATGGGCCTGTACGGCGCCTTCATCATTTGTACGCTGACCGCGTTGTTCGGCGGCCGGCCGGGAATGGTCTCCGGGGCGGCGGGTTCGATGGCGGTGGTGATCGTCGCGCTGGTGGTGCAGCACGGCGTGCAGTACTTGCTAGCGACGGTGTTGCTCGGCGGTTTGATCATGATGGCGTTCGGCTTGTTGCGCCTGGGCAAACTGGTGCGCATGGTGCCGCATCCGGTGATGCTCGGTTTCGTCAACGGCCTGGCGATCATCATTGCACTGGCGCAACTGGAGCATTTCAAGAGCGGTGAACATTGGCTCAGCGGCACGCCGCTGTACCTGATGACCGGGCTGGTGCTGCTGACCATGGCCATCGTCTACATCCTGCCGCGCCTGACCCGCGCGGTGCCGCCGGCTTTGGTGGCGATCCTCGGCGTGGGCCTGCTGGTCTACCTGTTCGGTCTGCCGACGCGCACCCTTGGCGACATGGCGCACATCGCCGGCGGTCTGCCGACTTTCGCGCTGCCGGACATCCCGTGGACGCTGGAAACCCTGCGCATCATCGCCCCGTACGCGATTCTGATGGCGCTGGTCGGTCTGCTGGAAACCCTGCTGACCCTGAACCTCACCGACGAAATCACCGAAACCCGCGGCTACCCGGATCGCGAGTGCGTGGCGCTGGGCGCGGCGAACGTGGTCTCGGGCGCGTTCGGTGGCATGGGCGGTTGCGCGATGATCGGCCAGACCGTGATCAACCTCAGCTCCGGCGGCCGCGGGCGTTTGTCCGGGGTGGTGGCGGGGGTGCTGATTCTGCTGTTCATCCTGTTTCTGTCGCCGCTGATCGAGCGTATTCCGCTGGCGGCACTGGTAGGGGTGATGTTCGTGGTCTCGCAGCAGACCTTCGCCTGGGCCTCGTTGCGGGTGTTGAACAAAGTGCCGCTCAACGATGTACTGGTGATCATCGCCGTGACCACTATCACCGTGTTCACCGATCTGGCCACCGCCGTGCTCTGCGGGATCATCATCGCCGCGCTGAATTTCGCCTGGCAGCAGGCCCGCGAGTTGTACGCCGATGAGCATCTGGAAGCCGACGGCAGCAAGCTCTACCGCCTGCACGGCACGCTGTTTTTCGCCTCGACCACGCCGTTTCTCAACCAGTTCGACCCGGCCAATGACCCAGTACGAGTGACCCTCGATTGCCGGCATTTGAGCTTCGTCGATTACTCGGCGATTGCCGCGTTGAAGACCCTGCGCGAGCGTTACGAAAAGGCGGGCAAGGAACTGCAGGTGTTTCATCTCTCCGAGCGCTGCAAGAAGCTGTTGAAACGCGCCGGCGTCGAACACCACTGATTGCAGTTGTGGGCGCGGCTTGCTCGCGAAGGCGGTATGTCGGTGAAACGGTATCGACTGCCATTACGCCTTCGCGAGCAAGCCCGCTCCCACAGCGGCGATGCCAAAGATCACTATCGGGAAAATTTCTTCGCCCCGGCCACACAAAGAATCACGCCCACCGTCACCACCAGCATGCCGATGCTGACTTGCTCATGCAGCAACGTCGCTGCCAGCGCCAGGCCGAAAAACGGTTGCAGCAACTGCAGTTGACCAACCGCGGCAATCCCGCCCTGGGCCAGGCCGCGATACCAGAACACGAACGCGATCAGCATGCTGAACAGCGAAACGTAGCCCAGACAGACCCATGCCGACACGCTGATGCCGCTGAACGACGGCGGGGCCAGCCACAGGCTCGCAATTGCCATCGGGGGCAGCGACAAGACCAGCGCCCAACAGATCACCTGCCAGCCACCCAGGGTGCGCGACAGTTTTGCGCCTTCGGCATAACCCAGACCACAGACCAGAATCGAGGCCAGCATCAGCAGGTCACCGGTGGGCGAGGCGGACAATCCCTGTGACAAGGCGAACCCCACCACCAGAGCACTGCCGAGGATCGAGAAGAACCAGAATACCGGGCGCGGACGCTCGCCACCGCGCAAGACGCCAAACAGCGCAGTGGCCAATGGCAGCAAGCCGACAAAGACGATCGAATGCGCCGATGTCACGTGCTGCAATGCCAACGCCGTCAGCAGCGGGAAACCGAGCACGACGCCCAATGCCACGATCAACAACGAAAACCACTGATCTCTGGACGGTCGCCGCTCACGGAACAACCACAACAGGGCAACGGCCAGGACGCCGGCAATGGCGGCGCGCGCGACGGTGAGAAACACCGGGTCAAACTCCAGCACGGCCAGGCGCGTCGCCGGCAGCGAGCCGCTGAAGCACACCACGCCAATAAAGCCGTTGATCCAGCCGCTGGTTTTTTCCAGTGCCGGGTTGCTCACGTTTGAAGTCCGTTCCATACGATTCACACTCATTGTGGGTTGCTTTGAGAGAATCCTATGATTGAGAATCAGGACAATCAAAAAATTGTCATGGATACATCCCGACATGTCCCGCTCTCGCTACAAGACCCTCGTCGACACTTACGCCGCCGACATTCGCACCGGACGTCTGGCGCCCGGCACCCGTCTGCCGACGCACCGGCAACTGGCCACGCAGGAAGGCCTGGCGCTGGTCACGGCCTCGCGGGTGTACGCCGAACTCGAAGCCATGGGGCTGGTCAGCGGCGAAACCGGGCGCGGCACCTTCGTGCGCGAAACCTCGTTGTCGCCGGGGCAGGGCATCGACCAGAAAGACGTGGCCGTCGGCATGATCGACCTGAATTTCAACTACCCGTCCTTGCCCGGTCAGACGCAATTGTTGCGCACCGCACTGCGCCAGCTGGCGTTGTCGGGAGATCTGGAAGCGTTGTTGCGCTATCAGCCCCATGCCGGCCGGGCCCACGAACGGGCTTCGGTCGCGCGCCATTTGCTCAGTCGCGGTGTCAACGTCGACGCTGAGCAAGTGCTGCTGGTCAACGGCGCCCAGCAGGGGCTGGCGGTGACGCTGATGGCGTTGCTCAAGCCCGGCGATGTGATCGCCGCCGATGCACTGACCTATTCCGGGTTCAAAGTGCTGGCCGAGGCGTTGCATCTGGAAGTGGTGGCGATCCCGGTCAACGAGCAGGGGCCGGATCTGGCCGCGCTGGAAAAGCTCTGCCGCAGTCGCTCGGTGCGTGCGGTGTACAGCATGCCGACCCTGCATAACCCGCTTGGTTGGGTGATGCCAATCGAGCAGCGCGAAGAATTGGCTGCCATCGCGCGGCGGCATGATCTGACCCTTATCGAAGACGCGGCCTACGCTTTTCTGGTGGAAGACCCGCCGCGTCCTCTGATCGACCTGGCGCCTGAGCGCACGGTCTACGTTTCGGGCCTTTCGAAGAACATCGCCACCGGCCTGCGCGTCGGTTTCATTGCTGCGCCTGCGGCCCACGTTCCGGCACTGGAGCGGGTGATTCGCGCAACCACCTGGAACACCCCGGGACTGATGACCGCGATTGTCTGTGGCTGGCTCGACGACGGCACCGTGATCGAGCTGGAAGCGCAAAAACGCCAAGATGCTCAGGCGCGCCAGGCACTGGCTGCCGAGTTGCTCAAAGGGTTGCCATGCGTCGCCCATCCGAACTCGTATTTCCTGTGGCTGCCCTTGCCGGAAGACGTGCGTGCCGATCAGATTGTGGTGGAGCTGATGCAGAAGCAGATTTCGGTCACCACTGCCGAGCCGTTTGCAGTGTCGGCCCATGTGCCGCATGCGATTCGACTGGCCCTGGGTTCGGTGGAAATGGATGTGTTGCGGCAGGCCTTGACCACCGTCAGGAAGGTCATTGCCGCTTACCTGTAAAACGAGGCCCGGGGGACAGATGTTACCCTTGCGCAGCCAGATTCAAGCCGTTCCGGAACCTTCGATGAAAAACACTGTTGCACTCTTGCTTGCCCTGACCGCCACCGCCGTACTGTTCAGCTCGACCACCCGCGCCGCAGGCGATCCGCAGGCCGGCGAAAAGATCTTCCCGCGCCTGTGCGGCGGCTGCCACCAGGTTGGCCCGGATGCGCGCCCGGGGTTCGGCCCGCAACTCAACGGCATCATCGGTCGAGCGGCCGGAACCTCGGCCAATTACGTGTATTCCGAGGCGATGAAAAATTCGGGCAAGACCTGGGACCGCGAAACGCTGACTGCGTATCTGAAAGATCCAAAGGGCGTGGTGCCGGGCACACGAATGATTTTCTGGGGGCTGAGTGACGAGGAGAAGATCGATAATTTGCTGGCGTATCTGCAGCAGTTCTCCAATTAAAGATTTTGCTCGGCCGGCCCGGCAAACCAGGCCAACGGCATTTGCGAAGTCAAAGAGGGCTGATCAAGCCACCTGATTACGGCCCGCCGCTTTCGCCTGATACAGCTGCTGGTCGGCACGTTTGATCAGCATCGTGTGGCTGTTGTCCGCCGGGTCGGCCAGCGCGACGCCAATGCTCACCGTGACCTGTCCGATCTCGGCAAAGTGCGCCTGGGCCACGGCGACACGGATCTTTTCGGCGACCACCTCTGGAGTATCAGGCTGGGCGACTTCCGGCAGCAGTACGGCGAATTCCTCGCCGCCATAACGGGCGACGAAGTCTGTGGCGCGCACGCTGACCTGAATGAGCTGCGCCAATTGCTGCAACACGTCGTCGCCAATCGCGTGGCCGTAGGTGTCGTTGATACGCTTGAAGTGATCGGCGTCGATCAGCAGCAGGGCAAACGGTCGCCCGGTGCGGCGGAACAGCAGACTGTATTCGCTGAGTTTTTCATCGAAGCGGCGACGGTTGTAGACGCCGGTCAGGGCGTCGTGGGTCGCCAGGTTCAACAGGTCGGCATTGGCCTGCATCAGTGCCGCGGTGCGCTGGGCTACGGTGGCTTCCAGCGAGGCGTTGGCTTCCTGCAGTTCGCGCTCCTTGGCCAGCAGCGACCGGGTCATGGCGTCGATCGACTGCCCAAGCTGGGCGATTTCCCGCACCGGGTGCTGCAGCGGGAAGTGTGCGCCGGGCTGCTGGTTCTGCACCTGTTTGGCCGAGTGCGCGAGTTGCTCGATCGGCCGGCTCAGATACTGCGCCAGATAGTACGCCACCAGCCCGAATGCCACGGCGGCGGCCACACCCAGCAGCAACAATTTATAGAGCAGCAGGCGCGCCGGCTCCAGAGCGGTGTCCAGTGGCTGGCGCACGGCAATCGACCAGGACAACGCCGTACTCGAAGGCGTCGGTACGGTAACCATGCTGGTCAGGTAACCGTTGCCGACCGACCAGCCCGGCGACTTCGAATCACTCACCGCCAGTTGCTGGCCCATCAGGGCTTCCGGGTACAGCACCTTGCCGTCGTGATCGATGATCAGCGCTTCGATATCCGGCGACGCATTTTTATGCGAGAACGCTGCCGATTCGACGATACGCGTCACCCAGCTCCAGTGCGCGTGCGCGCCCAGCACGCCAATCACCTGGCCGTCGGCGTTGCGGATCGGGGCGGCGAAGTCGATGAAACGCAGCGGTTCGCCGTTGGGCGTTCCCGGCAGCAGTTTGGCCAGCAACACCGCTTCGTGCGGGTCACCGGTGTACTCACCCCGCAGGCCAGCCTGGAACCATGGCCGTTGCTGCACCGATTGCCCGACCAGCAAATTATTGACCGCTTGATGCACATGGCCATCGGCATCGGTCACGCCCATCCACGCATACTCGGCCCGGGCCTGGGTGCGCAGTTGCATCGATTTGAGAATCGCCGGGTTGTCGAGGTCGCCGCGTTCCAGATGCGGCGCACGGCTGAGCAGGTAGACCTCCAGCTGGCGCTCGCGTAATTGGTCACCGAGCAACGTTGCCGCAGAACGCGCGGTATTGAGCAGTGAATTGCCGCTGACCTGTTTCATCTGTTCGGTGGCGATATGCCCGACATAGAAGCCGACGATCGCCAGGGTCAGCAGGGACAAACCGGCGAACCAGAGGGTCAGGTGACTTCGCAGACTGGCTTTGAGCATGGGCAGGCAAATTCTGTTTGGACGTTGTGGCCGCATGGTATGCGCATTAAGCGTCGGGCTGCCAGTCGGTCGCTTCGGATAAGCACCGTCGGAAGTTTCGCCAATGCCCTACAAGGCAAGATCCTTTCTGACGCGGGTTGTTGAAAAGAACCACTCCGGCAAACGACGAAATGCAAAAGCCCGGCTGATCAGGCCGGGCTTCTTTGACTGCTTTAGAGCCGTTGTTTTATGCATTGCGGCTTTCGATCAGACGATCCGAACCACCTTCAGCGACGCGGCGTTCCTGCAGACGATCCGAGCCACCTTCAGCGACACGGCGTTCCTGCAGACGATCCGAACCACCTTCAGCGACACGGCGTTCTTGCAGACGATCCGAACCACCTTCAGCGACAC